>NZ_DBHHPX010000013.1:0-65315 GCF_057241865.1 Tractidigestivibacter sp. | reverse complement strand
GCGCCGCGGAGGTGCGCCGCATCATCGACGAGACCCGCGCCCAGATGGGGGCGTAACAGGCGAGCGCATCTCCCACCCAACGCCCCCGTGGTGCCACGTGCGCCGAGGGGGGCGTTCACGTAAGGGGGATTCACGTAACCGCCACACCTCATATCGTTCGCGGATTGATGCGGACGGGTGAACGAAGGGTGTACGCGCTGGTTCTTTGTCTCGCATACCATGAGAATGTCGCAACAGCGTGCGTCAGCAAGGGAGAGAGGTTCATCATGAAGTTCTTTATCGACACAGCAGACCTCGACGAGATCAGGCAGGCCGAGAGCTGGGGAGTTCTCTCGGGAGTCACCACCAACCCGTCGCTCTATGCCAAGACCGGCGGCAAGCTTGCGGACTTCGAGGACCACATGGTCAAGATCTGCGAGCTCTGCGAGGGGCTGCCCGTCTCGGCGGAGTCCCAGGCCAAGACGACCGAGGGCATGATCGCAGACGGCGAGCACCTTGCCTCGCTCGCACCCAACATCGTGGTCAAGCTGCCCATCTGCGAGGAGAGCCTGCCTGCGACTCATGCGCTTGCCAAGGAGGGCATCCGCGTCAACATGACGCTCGTCTTCTCGGCGCCCCAGGCACTGCTCGCCGCATCTGCCGGCGCCCGCTACATCAGCCCCTTCGTCGGCCGCTTCGATGACATCGGAGATGACGGCATCCAGCAGCTTGCGACCGTGGTGCAGTGCGTAAAGAACTACACCTACGGCTACTGGGACGAGGAGGGCGGGCCCGAGATCATCACGGCCTCCGTGCGCACGCCCAACCACGTGACACAGGCGGCGCTTCTCGGCGCCGACATCGCCACCGTGCCCTTCTCTGCACTCAAGAAGTGCGTGAGGCATCCGCTTACCGTTGAGGGACGCACAAAGTTTGATGCCGATTGGGCTAAGGTAGTCGAGGAGCAGGCCTAGACGGCTGCAGCGACTGCGCGAGAGGAGATGCATGAGCACTGTGAGATCGACGCACGAGGTGAAGCTCCTTGCCAACTCGATGCGTCACGACATTATCACCATGGTGTCAAAGGCCAAGTCAGGACACCCTGGCGGCTCGTTGTCCTGCACGGACATCCTTGCCACGCTCTTTCTCACCGGTGTCATGAACTATGACGAGCATGACCCCAAGAGCCCGGATCGCGACATCCTGATCCTCTCCAAGGGCCACGCAGCACCCGCGCTCTATGCCGCCTTCCACCAGATTGGTTGGGTGCGTGATGACGAGCTGGGAACGCTTCGCCAGCTTGGCACGCGCCTGCAGGGGCATCCAGACGGGCATGCCCTCCCAGGGGTGGAGGTCTGCTCGGGCTCCCTTGGCCAGGGCCTGTCCGTCTCCGCCGGTGCCGCGTTAGGCTTTCTCGCGGACGCCCCGGAGGGCGCCCGCCCGCGCCACGTGTTCTGCGTGTGTGGCGACGGTGAGCTGCAGGAGGGCTCAAACTGGGAGGCGCTGATGTTTGCCCCCAACCACAGCCTCTCCAACCTCACCATGTTCCTTGACCTTAACAACCTGCAGATTGATGGCGACGTGCGCAAGGTCAACTCCCTTGGCGACATTGACGCCAAGCTTGCGGCATTTGGCTGGCATGTCATCCACACCGATGGCCACGACGTCGAACGCCTGCGCGCTGCGGTTGAGGAGGCGCTTGCCTTCTCGGCGGCACCTACGGCCATCGTATGCGACACCGTCAAGGGCAAGGGCGTCTCGTTCATGGAGAATGAGGCGGGATGGCACGGCAAGGCACCCAACGAGGAAGAGACCGCGCTTGCGCTGGCCGACCTCGATGCGGAGCGCGCCCAGATCGAGAAGGAGGCCTAGCCATGGGCAAGAGGGCAACACGCGAAGCCTTTGGTGAGACGCTCATCGAACTGGCAGACGAGGGGCTTAACGTCTGCGCGGTCGACGCCGACCTTGCAGGGTCCACCACCACCAACAAGCTCGAGAAGGCCTACCCCGACCGCTTTGTGGACGTGGGCATCGCCGAGCAGGACATGATTGGCGTGGCCTCGGGCCTCGCTCTTACCGGGCGCATTCCGTTCACGGCATCGTTTGCCGTGTTTGGCGTTGGCCGCTGCTACGACCAGATCAGAAATACCGTCTGCGACTCCAACCTCAACGTGAAGGTGTGCCCCACGCACGCCGGCATCACGGTGGGCGAAGACGGTGCGACACACGAGATGCTCGAGGACATCGGCATGATGCGGGCCCTTCCCAACATGCGTGTCCTGGTGCCGGCAGACTACCGTGCTGCCAAGGCCGCCATTCGCATTGCCGCAACCACGCCCGGTCCCGTCTACGTGCGCATGGGTCGCCACAAGGTGCCCGAGGTCTACGATGAGCCCTTCGTGGGCGGCCTCCCGTACGCGGGCGTGCTGCGCGAGGGTGCCGACGTCACCATTCTTGCCTGTGGCGTCGAGGTGGCCCAGTCGCTGGCAGCTGCGGACATCTTGGCGCAGGGCGGCATATCCGCCGAGGTCATTGACGTATTCTCGGTGAAGCCGCTCGCAGAGGACGTTATACTCGCGTCTGCCGAGAAGACCGGTCGCGTCGTGACGGTTGAGGAGCACCTGGTCGATACGGGCATGGGCTCTGCCGTGGCAGCGCTTCTTGCCGAGAAGAGGCCCACGCCCATGCACCTGGTGGGCATGAGGGGCTTTGGCACCTCTGCTCCCGGAGACGTGTTGCTCGAACACTTTGGCCTTGACGGCGCAGGCGTTGCCCGCCAGGTCGAGGGGTTTGTCCGCCCGTAGCAAAGGAATGGCAGGTACGTCCGGGAGGGCGCGCGACGGCACAGGAGTCGTCGCGCGCCCCTGTTTGCGGTTTATGGCTGCATTTCCTGTGGCCTTCTCGTGGCCTCTATCTGCGTGTTCTCTGTTCGTGCGATGCGACTCGAACGTGGGTAACACAGCGCTTGGTATCATGGTGCATGTATCTGCATCTGCTAGCCAGAAGAAGGAGCTTCCGTGGCCAACCACTTTCGCAGCACAGAGCGACAGGGGTCGGATGGGGACGGTATGAGGCTTGTACCCCCTAACGAGCATATCGTGAACAATGTTCCGGACATCGAGCCCGTCGAGAGCGCTGACGGTGCGCAGGCGTCCGCTGCCCCCGAAGATGCACCCGAGGCAGTCCATGTTGTCACGGCGTCCGAACCCGCTGATTCCACGAGCGAGCAGCACTCCCACACGAGCGTCTTTGCATCTCTCGCAAGTGATGACGCACCCGTGACGCCGCGCACCGGCACGCCCACCATCTCGTGCAGGAATGTGTCGCTCATCTATCCGGCGCAGCCCAACAAGCCCGCCCTTGATGGCGTGAGCCTTGACATCTATCCCGGTGAGTTCGTCTTTATCGTGGGCCACTCTGGCTCGGGCAAGTCGTCGCTACTGCGCCTCATCACCTGCGAGCGACGTGCGACCTCCGGTCAGGTGCTTGTTGCCGGCCAGGACCTCACCAAGCTCAAGAACAGCAAGGTCCCATACCTGCGCCGCCAGATTGGTACTGTCTACCAGGACTTCAAGCTCCTGCCGGACAAGACGGTCTATGAGAACGTCGCTTTCGCGCTTGAGTGTATAGGCAAGCCGCGCGCCGTTGTCAACGTGCAGGTTCCCGAGGTGCTTCGCCTCGTGGGCCTTGCCGAGAAGCAAGACAACTACCCCGACCAGCTCTCCGGTGGCGAGCAGCAGCGCGTCTCCGTGGCAAGGGCCATGGTCAACCGCCCGCCGCTGCTCATTTGCGACGAGCCTACGGGCAACCTCGACCCGGCCATCTCGCTGGGCATCATGAAGCTGCTCGACCGCATTAACCGCGAGGGCACGACCGTGGTCATGGCAACCCACGACCGCGAGATGGTCGACTCCATGCGCAAGCGCGTTATTGCGCTGGAGGCCGGTCATGTTGTCCGCGACCAAGAGAAGGGGGGCTACGGCTACTATGGTGCCCTCTAACTTCACCTACTCGCTACGCGAGGCAGGCCATCACTTCCGCAGGAACTGGTCGACGGTGCTTGGCGCAATCGTGACCATCTTCCTCTCGCTCTTCATCATCGGAGCGTTCGCGCTCGCCTCCAACGTGCTGGGCAACATGGTGGGCAGCGTTGAGGACAAGGTCACCATCCAGGCCTTCCTTGCCGACGATGCCGACCAGGCCACCGTCCAGCAGCTTCAGACCGAGATCGAAGGCTGGGACAACGTCGAGTCCGTCACGTACCACAGCAAGGAAGAGAACCTCGAGACGTACCGCACCTCGATGTCGCAGAAGAACGCCTCTGATGCCGTGGCTGCGCTCGATGGCCAGAATCCCATTCCGGCTTCGCTCGTAATCAAGCTCTCGGACCCTCAGCAGGTCGAGAGTACGGCCGAGCGCCTTATCGCCGACGAGACCTTCAAGTCTGTCTGCGATACGCCCGGCAGCCCCTCAAGCGATGTCCAGTACGGTCGCGGCACCGTCGAGAAGCTCTTCTCGCTCACTAACGTGGTGCGTGTTGCTGCCGTCGTGCTCGTCGCGCTTCTCATCTTTGTGGCGTTCGTGTTCATCAACAACACGATTCGTCTCGCCATCACCGCTCGCCGCAGGGAGATTGCCATCATGCGCCTGGTGGGCGCGTCGAACGGTTTCATACGAGGGCCCTTCATCATGGAGGGTACGCTGGAGTCGCTCATCGGTGCGGGCCTTGCCATCATCGCGCTTGCGGCTGGCATGAGCTACGTGATGCCCAGGCTCGAGAACAGCCTCAAGTTCCTCTCGTTCTACGTGTCGCCCGAGGCGCTCTACCTCACCTATGGCGGCCTTCTGGTGCTGGGCGTTATCATCGGTCTCTTCAGCTCCGCCATTGCCATGAGGCGCTACCTCAAGGTCTAGCGGGGGCGCTATAGAATCTCTGACAGAAGGGGCGGTGCGGCTTTGTTCGCGCCGCCCCGCTTTCAAGGAGGACGCATGGGCAGAAGACGTCCTGGCGCAAGGCACGGAGGCAATCACCGGTGCGGAGGTGGGAAGGCGGCCAAGCGGCGCTCCCCCACGCTTGCCGGCACGCTGCGTGTGCTGCGGCCCGGCATGGCCACGGTCGAGACGGCCGAGGGGACGTTTCGCGTTGCTCGCCGAGGACTGCGCGAGGCCATGAATGGCGATGAGGTTACGGTCTCTGTCTTTCCTGTACGTGGCGACGAGAAGGTTGCGCTGGTCCAGGGTGTCATAACGCGGGCACAGACCACCTTTCTTGGTCGCTTTGAGCAGGCGGGGCCGCTGGGTGCCGTGGTGCCGCTCGACGCCCGTCTGGGCCGCGACTTCTTTGTGGTCCCGGAGGACAACCCTCCCGTGCGCCTTGGCGTGGGGGAGGGTGACGTGGTTGTTGCTCGCATTGTGGAATACCCTACGCGCAACAGTGCTGCAGTGGTGACGCTTGAGCGTCGCGTGGGCTCTTCGGATGAGCTTGACCTCAACATAGAGTCGGTCATCGCCTCCTATGGGCTGGCCACGGAATTCCCGGCAGCGGCACTTGCCCAGGCAGGGTCCATTCGCGCGGATGTCGAAGGTGCGCTTGAGCGCGATTGCACCCGTCGTGACCTGCGCTCGCTTCGTTGTGTGACCATCGATCCCGTCGATGCGCGCGACTTCGATGACGCGGTCTTTGCCACGCGGCTGTCAGGTGGGGGCTTCGAGCTGTGGGTCCACATTGCCGATGTGACGCACTACGTAGGCTGGGACACTCCCATCGACCATGAGGCCAAGCGCCGTACCTGCTCGGCTTATCTTGTCGACCGCGTGCTGCCCATGCTTCCGGAGCGCCTCTGCAACGACGTGTGCTCGCTTAAGCCGGGAGAGGACCGCCTGACCATGAGCGTGCATATGAAGCTCGACGCCGCTGGCAACCTCATCTCGGCTACAGCCATGAACTCGGCGGTACGGTCGACCGGGCGGCTTGACTACGACACCGTGGATAACTTGCTCCAGGGTCGCGTGGATGCCTCGGTGCTGCACGACGATTCGACGGATGCCGTCGCCCTGGAAGATGCCCTGCGCACGCTCGATTGCATCCGGGGCCTTCGCGAGCGCATACGTCAGGAGCGTGGGTCCATCGACTTCGATACCGTTGAGCCCAAGGTGGTCCTGGACGAGGAGGGGCATCCCACGAGTGTGACCGTGCGTACGCGCACACGGGCAACGGGGCTGGTGGAGGAGGCGATGCTTCTCGCCAATGAGTCTGTTGCCCGGATGCTTGCAGACCGTGAGGTGCCCTGCGCCTACCGCGTGCACGAGCGTCCGTCGCCGGAAGACCTCCGCGCAACGGTGCGCCCCCTCATGGAACTGGGGCTTATTGGGGGGAACGACCAGCGAGACGCTCTCATCGCAGGTGAGCCTGCGGCGATAAACGCCGTGCTGGACGCAGCCCGTGGGACCACCGGCGAGTACCTTGCGAGCGCCCTGCTCCTCCGTGCGCAGAAGCGCGCGGTCTACCTTCCGACCAACCAGGGCCACTACGCGCTTGGGGCACGGGCGTACTGCCACTTCACCTCGCCCATCAGGCGCTATCCGGACGAGCTGGTGCATCGTGCGCTCAAGGCGCTTCTCGCTGGGGCGCTCGGGAGCTGTGAGCAGGAAAACATAGCGAGCCAGCTACCGCAGCTTTGCGCTACCTGCTCGCAGATGGAGCGCGCGGCGGATGGGGCCGCGCGGGACAGCCAGCGCATCAAGATGGCCGAGCTCTACGCCGACCACGTGGGTGAGGTCTTCTCGGGCGTGGTCTGCGGCTGCGAGCGCTTTGGCCTCTTCGTGATGCTCGACGACACCTGCGCTGAGGGGCTTCTTCCCGCGCGTGCCCTTGGCGGCGAGTGGCTCGAGTACGACGAGGACCGCATGACACTTATCGGCGAGGAATCGGGGCGTGTGTGGGGGTTGGGCACGCGCGTGCGCGTGGTGGTCACCGAGACCGATGTCCCACGCGGCAGGATAGACTTCGCGCTCGCCGACGCGCGTGGTGACGCGCGATAATGGGAAGACTATCGGGCAGCGTATATGCCGCGCACCTCGCGCGTTGATGTTTGGTCCAGCGGGGCCAGGGGAGAGGGACATGGATCAGGAGCAGAGCCAGGGCACGCTAACGGATGGCCTCGAGCAGGCGGAGGGCTTCATCCTTCAGGGGCAGGACGACGCAGCGCGGGAGCTTCTCGCCCGTCTTGCCGAGGACGCCGAGGAGTACGTGGACCGCAACTGTGCAGCTACGGAGACCGACCAGTGGTTTAGCTTCCCTACAGTCTTCGACCGCCTGTGCTATCGACACGTGGAGCGGGACCCCCGTACCCTGCACGATGTCGGCGAGCCACTGGACCGTCTCTATGCCGACCTGGCCCTTGCCTGCGTGCGTGCGGGTGACTACAACGCTGGTACCGAGGCTCTCAAGCAGGCTGTGCGCTGGAACCCCATGAACTGTGGCTATCGCCTTGACCTGGCCGACCTCTTCCGCACCAATGGTGACATGCAGGAGTACTTGGCGCTCACATACAGCTGCTTTGAGCGTGCGAGCGAGGCGCGTCACCTTGCGCGCGCGTTTCTCAACTTTGCGGGCTACTTTGAGGCACAGGACAAGCCACGCACCGCTGCGGCGGCGCTTCGCGCGGCAAGGAGGCTCGAGGTGAAGGACTCCGCGCTCGCAGCGGCGCTTGACCAGGCCGGCGGCACCGAGCGAGACCCTGATGGCGTGAGTGACAAGGAGACCGCAGACCTTCTCTCCGCGGAGGGGCTGCCCGACGGGGCAAACGCTGAAGTGGCCGTCTGCCTTCTCATGTGCGCCCAGGATGCCGCTGCCGCAGGTGGGCGTGACGTGGCAACCAACCTCACGCTGCGTGCCCGCGACCTAGTGGGCGAGCCTGCTGCCATGGCGCTGTTGCAGCTCATCCGTGACACGGACGCCGAGATGGCCCGCGAGTCCGCAGGGGGCTCCGCTCGGGATGACGCGCCCAACATGTCAAATGCGGCGCAGGGCGATGGGGGTGCGGGCGATGTCCAAGCCAACTAGGCGAGAAAGAAGGACCATCGCACGCAACCGCGCCGCGCGTCACGAGTACTTTGTAGACGAGACCTTCGAGGCGGGCGTCGAGCTCACCGGCACCGAGGTCAAGAGCCTGCGTGAGCGCGCGTCACAGATTACCGACGCCTTCTGCCTCGTCCGTGGGGGAGAGGTGTGGCTGCACGGCATGCACATCCACCCATACTCAAACGGTGGCGTGTGGAACGTGGATCCCGACAGGAAGCGCAGGCTCCTCCTCCACCGCCATCAGATCGACTACCTCGACGGCAAGCTCCGCACAAAGGGCATGGCGCTTATCCCGCTGGAGCTCTACTTCGACGAGCACAACCGCGTGAAGCTCTGCATTGGCCTGTGCCGCGGCAAGAAGCTCTACGACAAGCGCGACGACATGGCCCGCCGTGATACCGACCGCGAGATTCAGCGCGCGCTCAAGG
Source organism: Tractidigestivibacter sp. (assembly GCF_057241865.1). Lineage (NCBI taxonomy): Bacteria > Bacillati > Actinomycetota > Coriobacteriia > Coriobacteriales > Atopobiaceae > Tractidigestivibacter > Tractidigestivibacter sp. Next base: position 56,825 of record NZ_DBHHPX010000013.1, on the reverse strand, counting down.
AGAGGAGCCGATAAGATGAGACAAGGGGACAGTCCCTTTGTCTCACGTGGAGTCTGGTCCGCATGGCCGAAGAGAGGAGACCGATGGACGCAAAGGCACTGTTTAGCTTCTCGTATGGGCTCTATGTTGTATCGGCCAACGATGGCGAGAACGTGGGTGCGTGTCTTATCAACACGGCTCTCCAGGTGACAAGCAACCCGCTGCAGGTAGCGGTTACGCTCAACAAGGAGAACCACACTACCCAGGTTGTGAATGAGGCGGGGCACTTCACCCTTACGGTGGTCTCCAAGACGGCTGATATGCCGTTCATTGGTCGCTTTGGCTTCAAGAGCTCGGCCGACGTCGACAAGTTCGAGGGCTTTGACACCAAGGCCTCGCTGCTCTTCGACCCCTACACGACCGAGCATGCCTGCGCGATGGTCTGCTGCGCGGTTGTGAACACCGTTGACCTTGGCACCCACATCATGTTTATTGGGGAGGTCTCCGACGCTGAGCGCATCTCGGATGAGGAGCCCATGACCTACGCTTACTACCACGGCGTCCTCAAGGGCAAGACGCCGCCCAAGGCATCCTCCTACATTGAGGGCGAGGACCCAACCAAGCCCGTGGTGTCCGTCTCGGCGCCCAAGCACCACTTCCGCTGCAACGTCTGCGGGTATGTCCATGAGACTACCGATGGGGAGCTTCCAGCGGACTTCCGTTGTCCCATCTGTGGTGTCGGGCCAGAGAACTTCACAAAGATTGACTAGGGTTCTACCCGTGGTGCGCCACGGTTGATGTACGTTTGGCAATGGCATGTGTTGGCAAGGTATGCGTGTTCAAGAGAGAGGAACTACCATGGCTGACGAGAAGAAGACCTACACCTTCCGCTGCACCGTCTGCGGCTACGAGGTCACCGTCGACACCCCCGAGCTTCCCGAGGACTACGTCTGCCCCGTCTGCGGCGTTGGCCCCGACATGTTCGAGCTCGTCGAGGAGTAACTCGGAGCTCCAATCACAGACCGCCTCGCTCTGATGGGGTGACCCCGGCGATCCCGAGCTGCACATGCGGCATGGGATCGTCTCTTTTTCGGTCTCTTTACATGCGGGTGGCTATCCCCTGTGGCTTTCGCCAGGCCGTTCGCCCCGCGCTACAATGGCGAAGCCGTGACGGCTTGGGACGGCCGCTGCGGGTGCGACCAGCAGGGCGCAAGACAGTGGGATGTGCTCTGAGAGGCAAGGAGGCCCTGGTAGATGAAGCGCGCTCAGCAGACATCAGAGTCCATCGAGCTGGCGGCGATTCTCGCGTTTTCGGGTGGGCTCATGGATGCCTATTCGTACCTTGCGCGCGGGAAGGTCTTTGCCAACGCACAGACCGGCAACATCCTGCTTTTTGGCGTGAACCTCGCCGATGGCGACGTGCATGGCGCCCTCCACTACGCGGTCCCCGTGGTGGCATTTGCGGTGGGCATTGCCCTTGCGCACTCCATCAAGCTCCTCTCAAGGGAGCGTCGCCTTCACTGGCGGCAGACCGCCCTTCTCGTCGAGGCAGCGCTTCTCTTTGTGGTGTCATTTGTCCCCGACGACCTCAACCTCATCGCAAACAGCCTTACCTCGTTGGGTTGTGGAATTCAGGTCCAGGCGTTTAGAAAGCTCCACGGCAACGGCTTTGCCACCACCATGTGTATTGGTAACCTGCGCAGCGGAACCCAGCAGCTCATTGACTATGCACACGAGAAAGACCGGGCTCACCTTGAGGGGAGTCTTCTCTACTACGGGGTGATTCTCTGCTTTGCCATTGGGGCGATTGTCGGCAGCCGTGCCATTGGCGTGCTGGGGTCCAAGGCGATTCTCGTAAGCACGGCATTGCTTCTGGTCGCCTTCTTCGTGATGTTCCAGGACCGTGAGAAGCGCGCCCGCGAGCGTGCGCGAACCACTGTAGCAGAGAAGGCTGACGTCACGCTTGAGCAGCGCTGATGCCTTGCAGGTATGGCGAGAAAGGCCACTTCCGCGTATGCATGACGGGGCTTTTCTGTCATCCGGGGCCTCTACGGGCCTCGGCCTGTCAAAACTTCCGCATCGTGCGTACGCACGTCAGTTGCATGTGCTGGGGGTTGCCCGCCGAGAAACCCCTTGCGTCCTCTCGCCACGTCCGTGGCGCGCCGTTTTGGGTACACTATCCCATGCGGCTGCATGCCGTTGCTCTTTGATAACGCGTATGGTGGCAGCATCCCCATTCCATCTCTGGGGGTGACTGGTTTCGACAGGGTGCATCTGAGATGGGCAGCAGGCCGTGGTCTCCTCGCCACGCTAAACAGGGGAACCGTCAAATTGAATTGACGACAATTCTTCTTACGAGCCTCAGCTGGCTCTCGCTGCTTAGTCTTACTAACCAGCGCGTCAAACCGGGGGTCTCTCCCGCTCCCGGGGCGGCGTCATTCTAGGGAGACGCTCGCGCGGATGTAGTCGGTATGCCGCGCGCTAAGACCAAACCGGCTGGGAGGCCAAGCGCGGGCTACCGGGTGCGCGGCCTCCAAGATCTAACCGGCAGCTGAGCCTGGAGACACCTGTCAGGGATGTGCCTTGGACCGGAGTTCGATTCTCCGCACCTCCACCATAAGAGAATTGGTCGAACACCTCTCATAGCGGGGGTGTTCGGCCTTTTTCTTTTCAGGCGTGAAATCGTCAGGCAAATCATCGAACATGAAATAGATGGTCACCGTATGCGCGTCAATCTCAACAAACCGTATCCAATCGTTCATGATTTCCAAGGGCGTCGTGTCTGTCGCCAAGTCATCGAGCCACAGCAACACATCGTCTATTGACGGCTGCGCTGATTCCGTTTGCTCGGCAACATGCAAGCGAGCTTCTAAATCCGCTTTCTGACGTTTCAATTCGTCTATGCGGTCTTTGCCACCGGGCGGTGCGATTCCGTCTTCTATCGCCTGCCAGATTCGCTCAAACGCGGTGTCAATGCGCCGCATCTCCTTCTTGATGTAATAGCTCTCCGGCTTCTCTTCCGAATCCAATTCCGCTTCATAGCTCACGAGCGTTTTGGCGATTCGCCTTCTCACGTCATCGCGCTTCACCGCTTCATAGGTCATATCGACCACGACATCTTCTATGAGGTCGCGCCGTATCGTTCTGCGGCACTTCTTGCATTTGTAGTAGTGATATGCCGTTCCGGTCTTGGATGTGCCGCTTGTGCCTGCCATCGGCCTGCCGCATCGCGAGCAGTAGAGCTTGCCGGTGAACGGGAATTCCAACGCGCTGTCAACCTTCCTGCGCGGGCGGTGCCTGTCGCCTAGGATGCTGTCAATCATGTCCTGCTCTTCCTGCGACCAAAGCGCGGGCATTCCGCCTTCCACTTGATGCCCTGCGTACTTGTAGACGCCTGCATTCTGCACGCGTTTCAGAAGCTTTGTGACAGTATCCTGATTGAGCCTAGTGCCGCGTTTGCTTCTCTCTCCATCGACGGCGCGCACTATGTCGGCAACCAAGCTTCCGCTGAAGAGCAGGTTCTTCATCCGCCGCATCACTGCCGCTTCACGTTCGTTTATCACATAGCGGCCACCTTCGATATCCCATCCGTAAAGCGAGCACCCGTTCGCCATGCAGCGTTCGGCGTTCTTCTGTATGCCATCCCTGATGCGCTCGCTGTCAATGGCACTTTCCCATTCGGCAAGCACTTCGAGCATCCCGAGCTGGAGCACGCCGCTCGAACCGCTTGATATCTCTTCACCGGCATAGAGGATTTCGATACCCGCCTTGCGCAGCATGATGCGCGCCAAGGCCATTTCGTCGCGGTTGCGCATGATGCGCGTGACCTTGTAAATCACCACGTAGTCAAATAGACCTGATTTGGCATCGTTCATCATGTGTTGGAACTCTGCGCGGTCTGTGTTGCGCCCCGTTTGGGCATAGTCGCAGTACTCTCTCACGACCTGCAAGCCCTCGTGCTTGCAGTAGGCGCGTGAGTTGTCAACTTGTATCTCGATGCTCTCCGAACGCTGGTTGTGCGAGCTGAAGCGCGCATATATAGCGGCTCGGTTCTTCACCATGCTAAAATCACTCCTTAGAGCGGGCGCGGTAAAGCGCTCTGCTTCTTCATCAGCCCTGCGCGCGTTCCGCCAAGTTCCCGCGTGGGGCCTCTCTTTGAAAACGACACTTTAAGTTGCCGTTTTTCCGTCTTTCAAATCCCCCCTACAATCAAATAACACCAGCTCACGGCTTTGAAGCTAAATGAGAGAGCACCTGTTTTCGTCCTGGCGGTGCCAAGATTCATTGAAGGTCAGCCCCGCAGCAGCGCGGGCCTTCGTTATTTCCCGCCTTTCGCGACAAACGCGATAAGCACGCCTAAAGCAAGAATCGGAACGCCAACGATAGGTGCGGCCGTGGCGATAAAGAAGCCCACAACGGCGCATAGAATGCCTATTGCTACAAGTGCAGGATTTGCCTTGCGCAGCTGCTTTTCGGCTTCACTCCGTGTTTCGGGCTTCTGCTCGGTTGCCTGCTTATCGACAGATTTGGTAGCTGCATCATGTTTCGCTGTAGATGCGGCATAACCACCCGAGACGATGTCTCTATATTCCTCATCGCCGTAGTCAAGGTAGCTTTCGCCGAACTCGTCTTCAACGCGCTTGGGATGGCGGCGAGGTTCACCAAATAGAGAGTCATCGAGAAGCGCCTTGTAGCAATGCGCCGTCGCCTTCACGTCAGCCAACGCATCGTGTGCGCCGAAGTCTCGATAATCGTAGTACGCGGCGCAGTCTTCGAGCTTGCACCAAGACCATTCTTCGAAGTGTTCGTTCCATTCGCCGTGAACCTTCGCGAACTCCTTCATCACATCGAACGTCTGACGCTCGGGGATATCAAGCCCTGCGGCACGGAGAAAGCCGAGGTCGAATTCTGCGTTGTATGCTACATAGAGCTTCGCGGCTTTGAAGATAGGCTCTATCTCGTCTTTCCGTTCCTCGATTGCCTGCTTGTCCTTCACCATGGCCGGGCTTATGCCGTTGATGCCCTCTGCCTTCGGCCACCGTTTGCGCTTTGACGGCTTGAATCTGTCGTTGAACAGAACGTCGCCAGCAAGATTCATGACGGCAAGTGAAAGAATCTCATCTTGCCTATCTCCCCCGACGTTGATTCCGGTTGTCTCCGTATCGAAGATGATTACGTCTTCCGGGTCTATCGATAGCAGCTTGCCTTTCCTGTTCACTGTGATTCACCCCTATACGGCTTGGTGTCCCTCGGTGGGAGGTACACGACGTTCGGCTGTCTTTTTAGATTCACCCGCAGCTGCGCGGGCGGTCATCGCAATGTTCTGCCGCCATTGCGGCGTGCTCTCGCGATAGCATCCGACTATCTCACTCTCAACCGGAGTTAGGCATTCGCCGTCTTCTTCGTGTGAATGCTCTTCGTACCAGCCGAGTATGTCGTTTGGTGTGCAATTGAGAGCAATCGCACAGTTCCAAACCTGCTCAGCGTTCGGCACTGATTCGCCGCGTTCCCATGAGCCGACGGTACGTAAAGACACGCCAACGCGTGTTGCAAATTCCGTCTGTGTAATGTGCAGCTTCCTTCTCAAGTTGTTGATAGCGAGCTGCATTCAGCACCTCCAATAAAAGCAAATATTGCCGTGAATTCTATTCCATATAGAGAGAATAGGCAAATTATTTCCTAGATTTCTATTGTAATTGGCAATATCTCTCTTATACTTCATACGTGTTAGGAAGATATCTGCATATTTAGAAGGTGAATCAAATGGAATTCAACAAGGAGGCATTCGCCGCTAATCTGCGCTCGGCTCGTGCGGCGCTGCACATGTCTCAGAAGGAACTTGCAGACGCGGTGGGCGTGTCCAAGGACTCAATCGTTAAGTACGAGAGCGGAGATGGCTACACGCCGGGTGCCGACAAAATCATCGCGATTTGCCGTGTCGTTGGCAAAAGCCCTAACGAGCTCATGGGCTGGAAGGAGACGGTTTAAGTGAACCGAGCTGGAAAACATCGGTTTTGCTTAGGCGAAACCGAAATAAAAACCGTCGGTTTTGGAGGTGGTATCACGAATGCCAAAACCGTGCGGCCCAAGCGCTGTGCAGCGTCAGTGGTGCAGGTACGCCGTTGCGAAGACGCGCGAATGGCTACAAAGAAAGATGCCCGTACGAAGCGGTCACTTCGAGCGGGCGCGTCAAATTGCGGACAGCAATTGACATACGACAGTTTAGCGCATCTTCCACGTTGGAAGAGATGGGGTGCCTACGTTTTAGCTGCTCTCACCATGAGTGGAATCCTCCCCATGGCAGGTGCCGCGCTGCTGACATATGCGTGCGACATGGTTGGCTGGTGGCTTCTCACCCCGCTTTACATCGCGGTTGGGCGCGTCTTGTGGCGCGTGATTTGGTCATGAGGGCCGAAGTCTACCGCGACAGTGCGGGCTTCTGGATGGCGCGCATAGAGGAAGACGCGAACGCGCCTGAGAGCAAAGGAATTGGCACTGTTTGCCGTTGCCAGGCGCTACCCGTTACGCCTTCGGCAAGCAGGGCCGAAGCGGAAGCGGCACTGCGTCGCGTCATGAGCCGCGAAGCGAGGTGCCCGAATGGACACCGATGACTACACGCAACCGCTAGAGGCAGCCATGCGCGAGGAGCGCGAATACGTCTACTCGATGCCGCTGAAGATTGCCGACAGGCGATACCTGTTCGAGGAATGGTGCGAGAAGAACCCAAAGGCGCTTCGTGAAATCGAGCTGACGGCGCTTGCAATCGATGCGCACGGCATGCGCGTGTCCACCAAGTACCTCATCGAGAAACAGCGCTATGAGGGCACCGTGAAGCTCGTAGGCGTGCCGTTCTTCGATGACCAAGGGCACGAGCACGAATACGCAATCAACAACAGCGACAGCCCTTTGCTCGCCCGCTGGCTGCTCAGAAGGAACCCGGATATGCGCATAGAGCTTAGGGCATCCATGTTCGATAAGGAGAGGAAGCAATGAAGCGAATGCACGTCGTAGACACCATTCAGAAGGCTAATGCTGACACACGTTGGCTCAACCCGAACCTATCGCTTGTGAACATGGAGACCAAAGAAGCGGTCGAGATGGATATGCCAACGACCCTGAAGATCATTCGCGGCACTCTCGCATGGGTTGATGAACTGCTTGCTGAAGATGCGGAATACGAGCAAGACAGAGCGCGCAACATGCAGCGTCTTCTTTCCTACGTGGGCGCATACGTTGCGGAAGACCTTTCGCTCTGATGGCGAGAAAGAGCGAAAGGAGGTGAACACATGCCTACAAGCGCAGAGCTGGGCGCCGCGCAAGAGCCTATGGCCTTCTTCCCGCACGACTCCAACGCAGCGCAGGACGTGAAGTGCCAACGTCTCATTCACCGCCGTGGGTGGGACGGCTACGGGCGATGGTGGCGACTCTGCGAGTATCTGGCTGCCACCAAAGGGCACTCAATCGCATTCGAGACGGAAGAAGACGCGCTTATCCTCGCGGGCGTTCTCGGCTTCGGCCAGACGGGCGCTTTCGATGAGTACGTAGCGATTGAAGATTGCAAATCTTATGTCTCAGAGCTGTTGGATATCGGCCTTCTGGAACGCGACGAAAACGGCTGTTTGAAAAACTCTCGGATGCAAAAAAACTCGCTTTACTTCGGTCGCCAACGCGCTAACGGACGCAAGGGCGGAAGGCCACGCAAGAACTCGAAGAATAACGATTCAGCAGGTCAGGAGGTGTAAAAGTATGTTTGTTAAACCCAATGCAAAACCAGTGGTTTTAAGGGTGCTAAACCCACCCGCAAATGGTTGCCTAACCATAAAACAAGACAAGACAAGACAAGACAAGGTGGGTTTTGGTTCCTAACCAAAACCAAAACCCACCATCCTTGCTTGTTAGTCAACGTGACAAGCAAGGTTGCCTTTCTTGCTTCTTCTTTCTGTAGGCAATCGAAATCACGGCAACTCATCCAATCGAAAGAATCGTTTTCAACGTGTTTTCAACAGAGTTTTCAACAATCGCGATTAGGAGGGGGAAAGCGATGACGAAGAGCATACGAGTGCTCAGCATGTCAGAGTCGCATGGATGCCCAGACCTCATAGAGTACGGCGGGCGGAGATATGCGCTGCAGGAGACGTGCACATACGAGCCGTCAGAGTTTGCCACCAGATTCGATGAGAACGACGAAGAGGTAGAGACATACGAACCCTCAGAGGACTGCGGTTCGTTCGAGTGCTCAGCCTGCGGATTTGACATGCTGTTCGGCTATGACATGGGGTGGTTTGACGAAGAGCCGCCCTACAAGCCCCATTTCAAGTACTGCCCGAACTGCGGCGCGAGGGTTCTTGAGAGAAGGTGAGACGAATGCTGACCAGCGACGAGCGACGCGAGGTGGCGGCGAGGCTGAGGAGCGAGGCAGAATGCATGCACTCCGACGCAATCAACGACCTGCTCGACCACATCGACGCCGCAAACAAGGCAATGGGCACCTGCAAGGCGGCAATCCTGCATCTCGCCGACCTCATAGACCCGACGTGCGAGGTGGATTACCGCAGGTACTTATACGGCAGCTGCGCCTACGAGTACCGCCTCTCCTGCGGCCACAGCGTGTACCGGCCGCAGAAGACGCCGCCGGCATACTGCCCCGAGTGCGGCGCGAGGTGCATCCGGGATGGTGATGGGCATGCAGGGGGAGACGGCGATGAGGGCTGAGCTGCGCGGTGCCGCCGTCCTGGCAGCCGCCGCGGCCGTGCCGGTGGCGGCGCCGCTCGCGTGCACGGCGGTCGTGGCGTGGTGCCTGTGCGTCGCGGCGCGCACGAGTGACGAACGGCGCGCGACGGCGCACTATCCACACTATCCAGTTTACGGGAACGGAGGCATCCAGGGTGACAACTTTGAAGGAAGGCGAGACGAATGACCGTGATTAGGAGCTCCCAGAACCACGGGAGCGTTGTCGAGCACCCCGACCATTACGCAGGAGACGGCAAGATTGAGTGCATGGATGCGATGCGCTCGATGATGAGTGGGGAGCAGTACGCATTGCCATCTATCGCTGCCCATTGGTGGGCCGAAGCCTTCAAGTACATCTGGCGCTGGCGACGCAAGAACGGCGTTCAGGACTTGCAGAAGTGCAGGCAGTGCATTGACTACCTCATCGATGAGATAGGCGGCACAAGTTGAAGCATCGCAAAGCCGTGATTTGCGTGCTCGCGGCTACCGCCATCACCTGCGCGCTCTTGCTGTACTGGTGGGTCATCAATCAGCTCAGGCTTCTCGCCCTGTTTCTCGTGACATTGGCGCTCATCATCTGCATGCCTTAGGAGGTTTTGCATGGAAACCAAAATGGAATCAAAGTACACGCCCGCTCGCAAGTTCCGCGATTTTGGCACGCATGATGGCTTTGTCGAGGCAATCAAGGATTGCGGACGCTACATCATCGACAACGCGGAAAACCTACTCGGTGAGTACCCGGGCGCGGCACTCTCGGAGATGGACATAGTGGCGTCTTTACGCTTTGACGAATGCGTGCCGGCTATCACCGTCAAGCGTATGCATCTGGTTATCCCGCGCGCCGATGACGAGGAAGACCAGCGATGAACCGTAACTGTCTCGTTATCGTGTTGCCCGTCGCGCCCATCATCGGCGGCATCGCCGCCGTCTGCGCCATAGCCCTCGTCACCCTGTCGCTCATGGCCATTCGGCGTTATGGGCGCAGCAGGTACATGGATGGCTTCCGCGATGGCGCGCGCGTTGACATCGGCGCGGTGCAGCGCTTTCACGACGCCGCGCACGCGTTCGGAGATGCGAGATGGAGGGGTAATGGCAACAATGGCCGGCGCTAAGGTCAAACGCGGTGCGGACGGCGTTTGGGAATGCCGACTTTATCTCGGACGTGGCGCAGACGGGAAGGCCATACGGCCTTATAGGCGCTTTCCTGACGCGGCGACCGAGGAAGACGCGCAGGCGCTTGCTGATGCCTGGGCGGGCAGCCTGACCGCCAATGGGACGGTTGCGAGCACGCGCCTTGCCGATTTGCTCGAAGACTACGTAGAGCTTCGAGAGCGCAACGGGGCAAGCCCGAACAGCACCAGAAGCTATCGCCTGTTCATCCGCTATGTCACCAGATATCTGAAGACCGCGAATGCGCGTGATTTGGGCGTGATGGACTTCCATCGCTTCGAAGAGCGTCTGCACATGAGCAAAGCCGAAGGTGGGCAGGGCCTCAGCCGCAACACGATAAACAACGTGCACATGTTCCTACGCGGCGCTTACAGGTGGTTCGTGGAAAGCGGCACATGCGATGCCAACCCGCTCGTATCGGTTGCGCACCCATCGCCCGAGCACCATGAAGCCGCAGCCGTCAGCGAGTGGGATTACAGGACATTCAATGCAGCGCTCACACAGGCCATCGACAAGGATTTCGAGACCAAGGCGGATTACCGCGATGCCGTCTATGCGTTCGCCGCTTGGCTCGCCCTCCACACCGGCATGCGCGTCGGCGAGGTGTGCGCCGTCAGGCGCGAGGACGTGAAGATGCGCCAATCATGGATTCACGTAGGCGGAACGGTAATCGAATCGAGCGGAAGGAAGCCCTATCGGCGCGACGTTACGAAAGGGCGCAAGAGTCGCAACGTCGATGTGAACCAAGGCGAGCTTGGCGTTATAAGCGCCTACATATCCAAGCAGGATGCCTTTCTGGCAAACTCAGATGGCACGCCCGCGCGTTTAAGCTCCAAAGCTCCGCTAGTGACCATGAAGGGGGAATACGAGCGCCCTACGACGGTCTCACGCGCTTTTAGCCGCATTCGCGACTCATGCGGGTTGCCGCGAGAGATAACGTTCCATTCCCTTCGGCACACGTATGCGACGTGGCTCATCGCCGAGGGCTGCAACCTGAAGAAGCTATCGGTTCAGCTCGGGCACGCCGACGAAGCTATAACGCTGAGAGTCTACGGCCATCTGCTGCCTGGCGGCAACGAGGGAATCGCAGACCTGTTCACGCATGCAGAGCACCGTGCGCTTGGGCTGTAGGTGCCAAAAGTGAACCAATCGAATGTTTTCAGCGCGGGTTGGTTGTGAGGGCATAGAGCGAGTTGAATCAAGGGTTTCAAGCTTTAGGGAAACGGCACTCAACAGATAAGGACTGATTATCAGGCAATAGCGAGCAAGGAGGATGCCGGTGTGGCGGCAAGTCCCACCGAATCCCGAAGGAATGAGGTGTGATGAAAACCATTGAGATTGATGACGATTGCTGGGCGCGCCTGAAGCGAAACCTCATGGGGCGTGGCGCAGACGAAGCCCTGAAGGACTACACGCTGCCCGTCAAGCTGACGCACGGCACCGAGTACATCACCTACGAGAAGGAAGGCTATGAAGATGATTCCGAATCTGACAACTGAGCAGCGCAGGGCGAACCTAGAGAAGGCAAAGGCTGCGCGTTCGAAGCGGGCGGCGGTTCTGAAGAAGGTCGCCGACGGAACCTACAGCGTCGAAGACGTTCTGAACATGGCGCTTGAAGACAAGGCCATATCCCGCATGAGAGCATTCACGCTCATCAAAGCCGTGCCGGGATATGGATTCAGCAAGACGCAGCAACTATTGAAGAAGTTGCACATCGCCGAATCGCGCCGGCTTGGCGGTCTCGGCAACCGTCAACGTGCCGCGCTCATAGAGACGTTCGGAGGTGCGAAATGAGCCTGAACAAAATCACGCTTTCGGGCAACCTCGGGGCAGATGCAGAACTGCGTTCCACCAAGGACGGCAATCCTGTCGCTACGTTCTCGATTGCGGTCAATGAGCGCAGGCCACAGGGCGACGGCACTTGGGGCGATTACACCAACTGGCTCGATTGCGTCATGTTCGGCAAGCGTGCAGAAGCCCTCGCACCGTGGCTTCTCAAAGGCACGAAGATTTCGCTCATAGGCCATGTTCACACACGCACCTACGAGAAGGACGGGCAGAGCATCAAGCGCTGGGAAATCCGCGTTGATGACTTGGAGCTTATGCAGGCAAGGCGCGGACAGCAGGAACCGCAACCGGCATCGAACAGCTCTGACGTGTACGACAGCGACATTCCGTTCTAGGGGGCAGTCAATGGTAGGCAGGAAGATGAACATCAAGGCTGTCGGCAACGTCGAAGCGCCGAAGTACGCACACCCCGGCGATGCGGGGCTTGACCTTCGCATAACGGAATCGGTCACGCTCGAACCCATGCAGAAACGGACGGTAGGCTGCGGCATCGCCTGCGAGATACCGAGCGGATGCGTCGGGCTTGTGTTCCCACGCAGTGGCCTTGCGAGCAAGAAGGGAATCACACTTTCGAACAGCGTTGGCGTCATCGACAGCGGGTATCGTGGCGAGGTGTGCGCAACGCTGCTCAACCAGAGCGCCGAGACCGTCACGCTCGATAAGGGCACGCGCGTCTGCCAGCTTGTCATGATGCCGTATGTCCCATGCGACCTTGTTCAAGTGGATGAGCTGAGCGACACAGAGCGCGGCGCTGATGGCTTCGGCAGCACCGGCGTCGAGTAGGCGGTCGATATGTTGGCGATTATCGGATGGCTCAGCTTGTGGCAAGCCTTCAAGCTGTGGCGCTCGGATTGCAAGCGCACGACAGAACGGTGAAGCCCTATGCTAGCCAAGGAGTATTTCGAAGAAGTGCGCGCCGAGATGCTTAGGACAGACGAGGCGCGAGAGATGCTTGAACGTATGAAGGCACGTGAGGGCGCGAAGACACAGCGCTATAGTGAGGGTGTGGGCGGCAGCTGTGCAGCCGACCCGATGGATAGCGTGACGGCGCGCATCGACTTCGAGGGGAAGCTAAGGCAGCGCATCGCCGATGCTGAAGGCGTGATGGACGAAGCCTGCATCGTGCTCTACGGCGCGGACGGTCGCGGCGGCCTGGCAAAGCTGAAGGGCACAAGATACGCCGATGCCATCTGCATGTACTATTGCAATGCGCAAACGTGGGCCGAGATTGCAGATATCATGCAATGCACCGACAAGTGGTGCCGCAAGCTGTGCGAGGTGGGGTTTGCCTACATCGACCGCGAGGGATGGGCCAAGGTGAGAACTGCTTGAAATAATAGTTCCCATCAGTTCCCTCGATGTGTTAAAGTTCGGTATGGTGGATTAGGTTCTATGAAGGGCACGGGCGAAAGCTCGCGCCCTTTTCATTTGCGGGGTGTGCGATGGCAAAGGACTTCTCTCGTGCCTTCTATGCATCCTCGGAATGGGAACACGCAAGGGATGCAGCGTTGACCCGCGACAACCATCTGTGCCAGCATTGTCTCGCACAGGGCGTGATAACGCCTGCGGTCATGGTGCATCACATCATCGAGCTGACGCCGACGAACGTCAACGACCCGGACATCGCGACGAACCCCAGCAACCTCGTCAGCCTATGCGACCGATGCCATAAGAAGGTGCACGGCTGGATAAGGCAAGGCTCAACGCGAAAAGGCTTGGCATTCGACGGCGACGGCAATCTGGTGTCGCTCGGTAACTGAATCAGAAACGACACAACGAGACGTACGCGCTGAAAGTCTGACACAAAACCGCAGTTCAGACGGCAACGCAATCCCCCCGTTCTGCAAAACGCAGCCGATAGCCGGGGGACCAACGTCGGGAGGTAAAAAAATGCGCGCGCCGGGTTTCGCAAAGGGGGTGGTCTTGCAATGACGGTGAAATCGGCAAATAATTCGAAAGTTTCGGCCAGAGTTGCAGGAAGTAGCCCGCCGAAGCGCCCCGTTGCCAAGGAGAACCGCGTAACGAGCGAGCTTAACAAGCTGCGCAAAATCACCAAGGATGCGATACCGGACGAGAGGCGCAAGGTTGTCATGCCGCTGCTCGCGAACCTCGCCTTCCTGAAAGTCAAGCTCGACGATTCCCGCAAAGAACTGCTCTACGAGGACATCTACACCGAGTACGACAACGGTGGGGGGCAGACGGGACTGCGCGAGCATCCCGGCTTCAGCGCGTACAACAAGCTCTTCACCACGTTCTCACGCGGCGTGAAGCAGCTTACGGACATGATTCCGAGCGGCACCGCCGCCGCCGATGCGCTCGTAGACTTCATCAATGAAACGCGCTACTAGGAGTGAGGAACCGAAGGGCGGTTCGTGCGAGCGAGCGATACGCGAATACTTCGGCGGAATACTCAGCGGTGCGATAGTGGCATGCGACAAGATGAAGCAGGCCGCCGCCCATGTCCTGCACGACATGGACAACACCGACCCGCTCTATCCCTACCACTACCGCGAGGAGTTCGCGCAGAAGCACGTTCGGTTCATCGAATCGTTCTGCCGCCTTCCGTCCGGGCGCTTGGGGCATGCGTTCAAGCTCGAACCGTTCCAGCGCGCCATTCTGTCCGTAATCTTCGGCTTCGTGGATGCGGACGGGGCGAGGCAGTACCGCGAAGTGCTCTGGCTCATGGGGCGCAAGAACGGCAAGACCGCCCTTGCATCTGCAATCGAGCTTGACCTGATGGTGAACGATGACGAGGGTGCGCCGGAGGTCTACAACGTGGCCACCGCGCACGACCAAGCGGCGAAGGGCTTCAACAACGCATGGCGGATGGTGCTCACGTCGCCCGCGCTCGCGAGGCACATCCGCAAGCGCGTGTCAGACCTCTACTGCGATTTGAACATGGGCAGCATCAGGGCGCTGTCGGCGAACACGAACCATCTTGACGGTCTCGATATCTCAGGTGCAATCGTCGATGAGCTTGCCGCCATGAAGAACCGCGACCTCTACGACCTCACGATGCAGGGCACATCGGCGCGCCGCCAGCCGCTCGTGCTCGAAATCACGACCAACGGATTCGTGCGCGACGGCATCTTCGATGCCCAATACGAGTACGCGACCAAGTGGCTTGACGGCAAGGTTTCCGGCGAGAAGGCAGAGCGCTTCATCGCGTTCGTGTTCGAGCTGGACGAGCGCGAGGAATGGGAGGACGAGGATGCTTGGATTAAGGCGAACCCGGGGCTTGGCACCATCAAATCAGCGTCTGCCCTTCGCCAGAACGTGTCCAAGGCAAAGGATGACCCCACCTATCTTCCCACCCTGCTTGTCAAGGACTTCAACCTCATCGAGAACCAATTGCAAGCTTGGCTCAATTGGGCCGAGATTCACAACGACGAGATGTTCGACCCCGGCGACGGCAGCTTCACCTACGCCGTGCTCGGCGTGGACGCTGCCGACACGACAGACCTCACGGCGGCGTGCCTTCTCATGCAGCGGCCCGATGACCCCAACATCTACGCGCTGCACATGGCTTGGATACCGCAGCAGGCTTTGGAGCGTGCCGAGAGGGAAGGCAGGCGGGGCGGGCGAGATGACGTGCCCTACGACGCGTGGATTGCACGCGGCCTCATGCGGACGTGCGACACGCCAATCATGGACAAGCGCACCGTGCTCGATTGGGTCGCAGAGGTGCAGGACAAGTACGGCATCTATGCCGTCGCCTGCGGCTATGACCCATGGCACATGCGCGACGTCCCCACCGTCGATGCCTACGAGGACTATTTTGGTGCCGACAACCTGCAAAAGGTCATCCAAGGCGCGAAGACGCTCTCGACGCCGATGAAGGAGATGCGGTCTCTCTACAAGGAGAACCGCATCGTTGACAACGCGAACCCAATCGCCGAATGGTGCCGCTCGAACGTGTCAATCAGAACGGACGTGAACGGCAACATCCAGCCTGACAAGAAGAACCAAGACCCGCGCAACCGCATCGACGCTTGGGCTGCCGAATGCGACGCGTACATCACGCTGAAAGACATAGCCGACGATTACCACGCGATGATTGGAGGGTAGATTGAGCAAAACGAGATTCCGCCTGCGTTCGCTCTTCGACGCGGTTTTCCACAAGCCGCAGATGCAGGCAGTCAACGGCTACTTCTCCACCTTCACCGCCTATGCGCCATCGTTCACGACATGGCAAGGCGGCATCTACGAAGCCGAGCTGACGCGCAGCATCATCGAGAGCGGCGCAGACCATGCGAGCAAGCTGAAGCCGGAGGTTTCCGGCTCTGCGCAGCAGGTAGCGGCGCGAGCGCTCAGGCAGCAGCCTAACCCGTGGATGACAACGCCGCAGTTCATCAAGCGCATATGGACGCTTCTTCAAGTCAACGACACGGCGCTCATCGTTCCAATCGACGCGGGCGACGGTTCGATGATTGCAGGGTATTACCCGGTTCTGCCCAACCAGTGCGACGCATATGACGTTGACGGTGAGCTTTGGCTTAACCTCACGTTCCCAACGGGCGATTCGGTGCTTGTCGAGTGGTCACGCGTTGGCGTGATGACGCGCCATCAGTACCAAAGCGACCTCTTTGGCGACGGCACAAACGTGCTCGAACCCACGTTGGAGCTGATTCACGCCCAGAACGAGGCCGAGCAGACGGCCATAGAGCAGGGCGCGGCGATTCGCTTCATCGGCAAGCTCTCGCAGAACCGCAACGACGAAGACCGCGACAAGGCGCGCAAGCAGTTCAACGCGCAGCTCTCGGCTGACAACGCGGGCGGCATCGCCGTCTACGACAAGCTCTTCTCAGATGTCGAGCAGATAACGCCTACGAGCTACACGGTCGATGCGGCGCAGATGGAGCGCATCGAGAAGAGCGCCTACCGCTTCTTCGGAAGTAACGAGGACATCGTGACGAACCGCGCGGACGAGGACACCTACAACAGCTACTACGAGGGGCGCATCGAGCCTTTCGCCGTGCAGCTTGGGTTCGTGCTCACCTCCATGACCTACACGGCAAACGAGATTGCGCACGGCAACTCAATCATGTTCTCCGCGAACCGGCTTGAGTTCGCGAGCAACGCGACAAAGCTCAACGTCGCCGTAGGGCTTTTCGACCGTGGCATCTGGTGCGGCAACCAGGTCGCCGACGTGTTCCAGTCGGCGCACTACGATGGCGGCGAGCGCCACGTCATACGCGGCGAGTACATCGACCTCGCGCTCATCAGCGAGCACACATCCGAGCAAGCCGCGCAGGCGGCAGAGACGAACGCCAACGTTGCCGCGATGGACGCCGGCAGCGGAACCGATGGCAGCAAGGAGGTAGACGATGCCGGCAAAGCCGAATGACCGACAATACCGCGCGCTGTCCACACCGCTTCACGTAAGGGCTGATGAGGGTGCAGTGGACAAGCGATTCAAAACGGATTACTACGTCGAGGGGTACGCGTCAACCTTCAATGACCCTTACGTGCTCTTCGAGGATTGGGACGGTGTCAAGTACACGGAGATTATCAGCCCCGATGCCTTCCGCGGTACCGACATGAGCGACGTAATCATGCAGTATGACCATTCTGGCAAGGTCTTCGCGCGTATGAGCAACGACACGCTCATCGTAGAGCCTGACCCACATGGGCTGTTCGTCGCTGCCGACTTGTCGCGCTCTCGGGGTGCACGCGACCTTTACGAAGAGATTCAATCGGGACTAATCACGCGCATGTCGTGGGCCTTCACGGTCGCCGCAGATGAGTACGACCGAGAGACGCACACTACGACCATCACGCGAATCAAAAAGGTTTTCGATGTGTCTGCCGTCAGCCTGCCGGCTGACCCGAACACCGAAATATCAGCGAGAAACCTGCTCAACGGAGCGATTGAGCAGTCGCGCAAGGAGCTTGCGCGCCGTAAAAGTGCCCTTGCGAGGGCAAGGGCGACATTGGCAATCGCCAAGAGCAGAAAGGTTTAGACAATGGACGATCTGACTATGGATGACCTGCTTGCCGAGCTTCAGGCGCTTATAGACAAGTACGCGCCCGCTGCCGGCGACACCGAGCCTGCCGAGCCGACCGATGAGGATGCAGAGCACATGAGCGCCCTCACCGCAGAGATTGAGAAGCGCAATGCGGCAGCGGCACAGCGCCGCGAGGGTCATGCCGCCCGCGTCGCAGCGGCACGGGCTGCCATCGAGACCGGCAACGCCCGCAAGGTCGATTCCGTGCCGCTTGGAACCTCAGCGACCCATCGCGGCTCGGTTTCCCGCGTGCGCGACACGACCGATTACAACTCTGTCGCCCGCCGTGCATGGGTGAAGGATGTTGCCCGTCGTTCCGGCGTGCAGCTTGTCGAGGGAACAGACTTCACGCAGGCTGAGCGCGACGCATACAACCACCTTATCGAGAAGCGCGCCGCCTTCACTCACCTGACGAGCAACGCCGACGCGGTAATCCCCGTTGAGCTGCAACAGCAGATTTTCAGCCTTATCGACAACACCGCCGTCCTCTATGGCGACATTCACAAGGACAACTTCCCCAACCAGTTCGAGCTTATCCGCCACACGGCAATCAAAGTTGGCGATGCCGCTGTCACCGACGAGGGCGCAGCTCCTGTAGATGAGCAGAACAAGTTCGACACCATCACCCTCACCGGCGAGGAAATCAAGAAGACCGTGAAGATGAGCCGAAAGATGGCGGTTCAGTCCATCAACGGCTTCGAGCAGTACATCGTGAACGAGACCGGTGCGCGGCTCGGCGTTGCCGCCAACGCACGCGTGCATGCAAAGATTGTCGATGGGACTCTTGGCATGGCAGCAGCCAACAAGATCGCGGCAAAGACTGCCGGCAAGCTCACGAAGGCCGACATCACCTCGATGCTCGGCCTGCTCAACACTTTCGGCAATGCCGCACCTGCCGGATGCATCATCTACGCGAACAACACGACCATCTGGAACTACATCGCCATGGTCGAGGATTCTACCGGTCGCTCTTACTTCGTCGACGAGAAGACCGAAGACCCTGCCGTCGAGGGGCATATCTTCGGCAAGCTCGTTAAGCGAGACGATTCGATGGCTGACGGCATCATCAAGGCCGGCTATCCCGACCTGTTCCGAGGAAACATCTTCGATGGCGTGGACGTGACGCCCTACGTCGAGCCGGGCACGCAGAAGCGTTGCTTCGATGGCTACCTGCTCTTCGATGGTGGCCTTGTCGTTCCGCAGGCGTTCGCTCAGCTCACCATTGGTAGCACCTCTGGCCACTAAGGAGAGCTGCTATGGCAGAGATGACGAAGCTGCTTGACGCGTGCCGAGAAGCGCTGAGGATTCCCGCCGACTGCACCGACTACGACGCCGAGATCGAAGACCTCATCACTGCCGCCCGTGCCCGTCTGCGCGCGGGCGGCGTTGTCGCCGCAAAAGCGGCTGATGATGCAGACGGCACCGTAAGGCTTGCAATCAAGGTCTATTGCAAGGCGAACTTCGGCATGGACAACCCGGATGCCGAGCGCCTTGCTCAGTCGTTCGATGACATCCTGACGATGATGGCCGGCAGCTCTGAGTTCGGGGGCTCGTCATGAGCATGTGGGCTGGCACCTGCCAGCTCATCGCGAAGGTTGTCACGAAGGACGAGTACGGCGTGCAGCACACGAAGGAAGACAAGCGCAAGGTCTTCTGCAACGTCTTCAGCATGGGCGACGCCGCCTACTACGCCGCCGCAGTCGCAGGCATACACCCAGAAGCGGTCTTGCAGATGCGCAAGAGCGCCTACAGGGACGAGCCGCTAGTGGAGTTCGGCGGCAAGCGCCTGAACGTCGAGCGCGTCGACAGGTCAAGCCCCGACTTCGTGCGGCTGACACTATCAGAGGTGGTGGGCGAACGTGGCAACCCAAGACATTGAGCGCTTCATCAGCAGCTGCATGAAAGAATGTGTTGATGACAACGCATCAGCCCTCTCGCAGAACGCGGCAGAAGCGGGCAAGCGCGCCGTGAAGCTCTTGAAGCAGAAGAGCAAGTCGCGCACAGGCGCCTACAAGAAGGGCTGGAAGGCCGACACCGAAAACGACGAGACCGGCACCGAGTGCACGGTGCACAACCGGCTCTATCAGCTCACCCACCTGTTGGAGAACGGGCACAGGATAACGAACCAGACCGGCAAGGACTACGGCCACGTTCCCGGCGACGGGGTAATCAGGGAGGTCGCAGACCAAGTGGCAAGCGAGTTCGCAGAGATGGGCGGTGACGGAGAATGATAGGGCTGAAGGAGCTTTGCGGCGTGCTCGATACGCTGGGCATACCGTGGGCTAACCAGAGGTTCGCCGATGGCGAAGAGCCGTCTCCGCCCTTCATCTGCCTTGTCGCCGGCTATAACGAAGCGGCATTCGCGGACAACAGGAACTACCTTTCATGGATGCCATACGACGTGGCGCTCTACACGCGGCACCGCGACTACGCGAACGAGAGGCGCATCCGCGATGCGCTCGAATCCGCAGAGTGCCCCTACACGCTCGATGTCACGGAAATCGAATCAGAAGGATTGACAGAAGCGGCGTTCACCGTGAACGTCGCCGAGGACTAGGAGGACAAAATGCCAAGAAATGGATTCTTCGGCGTGAAGAACTCGCACTTTGCCTTGGTCAAGGACGAGGATACGCTCACTTATGACAAGCCAGTGCACATCGCGGGCACCGTCTCTATCAGCATGGAGCCGAGCGTAGAGACCGCAACGAGCTACGCTGACAACGAGCCTTGGCTTGACAAGGAGATTGACAACGGCGGCTCTGGAACCATGAGCTTTTTCGATACCGAGGGCACGCCAGAGCTGCGGCAGCTTATCGCCGACCTCGTTGGCTACGAGATT
Source organism: Tractidigestivibacter sp. (assembly GCF_057241865.1). Lineage (NCBI taxonomy): Bacteria > Bacillati > Actinomycetota > Coriobacteriia > Coriobacteriales > Atopobiaceae > Tractidigestivibacter > Tractidigestivibacter sp. The sequence goes on along the minus strand of NZ_DBHHPX010000013.1, from coordinate 36,251 downwards.
GCCGCAGACGGGCGCACCATCCTGAGCGCGAATCTGAAGCCCAAGAAGTTCGCCTTCATGTGCGAGCAGCCGGGTCATATCCTCGGACGCCGCCGCTGCCTGCTCATGTGCCAGCTCACCAAGCCGAAGCAGGATATGGATACGCAGGAAGATAAGCCTGAGATTGCCAAGCTAGATTACTCGTTCACGTGGCGACCGGTGAACATTCCCGGTACCGACATTCGCACGAGCGGCTATGACAGCTTCACCGGCCTAACTGATTATAAGACGTTTTTCGATGCTGTGAACATCACCCTCGCGCACAAGACTTCAGCAGGAGCATAGGAGATAGGGAATGATTATCAAGGTCGGCGAAAAGGAGTTCGAAGCAACCTGCAACGCCTTCACGCCCATCGTCTACTCGCGCTGCTTCGCGGTAGACAACCCGAACGGTACACGTCGCCCGAAGGACATCAACGAAGCTCTGGGTGCTATTATCGCCGCACAGAGCGAGTACGGATTTCCGCCCATCGTGCCCATGCTCGAAATCTTCTACGCATGCGTAAAGACGGCAAACCAGAAGTTCGATGAGAAGTTCGATGAATGGGTTTCTGAGTTCCCTCCTGACTCATACGATTTGGGGCGTGCAGACGGTTGGGCATTCGACGTGATGCAAATCATTTTGGACAACTTTTTTCCAACGCAGAAAAAGGACATGGAAGCCGCGCCTGCCAAATAGAACCGCGCCGCCGCTGCCAAGCGAGCTTAGCGATTCTTGCGATGCGAGATACATCTACAACTGCCAGCAATGCGGCCTGACGCTCTCAGACCTTCAGCTGATGAGCTATCTGCAGGTGCAAGACCTGCTCGAAATCAACGCGTTCTATGCCGATGCATCGGCGCATTACGAAGAGGACGAGAAGGCGAGGAAGGCCGAAGCGGCGTTCTGGTCATAAGTTCTTAACGGCAACGCATCCGTAAGGGTGCGCTGCCTTAAGCACTCACGCTGTTCTGACAATCGAAGAGGGGTGATTACGTGGCTGTTTCGTACAAGGGGCTTGTAATCAAGTTCGGCGGCGACACGACAGAGCTGCAAGGCGCTCTGAAGCAGGTCCGGAAAGCATCGCGTGACACCCAAAGCGACCTTCGCGACATTAACAAGGCATTGAAGTTCGACCCTGGCAACACCGAGCTTCTAGCGCAGAAGGTCAAGACGCTCAATGCAGCTTACGGCGAGACCGAGCAGAAGCTTGACGCGTACAGACAGGCTTTGCAGCAACTCGAAGCGAAGAAGCAGTCAGGCGCCCAGCTCACCGAAGAGGAAGAGAGGCAGTACGATTCGCTGAAGCGCTCGATTATCGAATGCGAATCACAGCTCGATTCCTATGGCGAGAAAATCAAGGCGGCTGGCACAGAGCTTGACGCATCGCAGACGCATCTTTATCAGCTCGGGCAATCGCTCAAAGACAACGCTGACAAGTGGGCAGAGCACGGCAAACGCGTCGAGACAGTTGGCAAAACAGTCTTGGGCGCGAGCACCGCAGTCGCCACCGGAGCCGTCGCCGCGTTCAACGAAGTCGATGCCGGAGCCGATATCGTAATACAGAAGACTGGCGCGACGGGTGAGGCTGCCGAGCAGCTAAATCAGTCTTTCGAGAACGTCGCAAAGCAGTCAAGCGCGTCGTTTGAGGAAATCGGCACCGCCGTTGGCGAGGTGTCGGCGCGATTCGGGCTTACCGGAGACCAGCTAGAGCAGACATCCGTGCAGTTCCTTGAGTTCAGCGCCAATACTGGCGTTGACCTCGCTGCCGCCTGCGAGAACGCTTCTATGGCTATGCAAGCCTTCGGCGTTGATTCCTCGCAGGCTGGCAATGTGCTTGGTGTCTTCCAAGCAGTCTCGCAGCAAACCGGCATAGACGTGAACACGCTGATGAACGATGTCAACGCGAACGGTGCCACCTTCCGTGACCTTGGACTCAGCCTCCAGGACTCAGCCGCATTGCTGGGGAGCTTCGAGGCTGCCGGCGTTCCGGCAGACCAGATGCTGACAGGTCTTAAAAAGGCTGCTGCAAATTGCGCTGCGAGCGGAACCGACCTCGGCACGACGCTGCAAGACCTTACGGATAGGCTGCAAGACCCCGCCACGCAGGCACAGGCGACGCAGGAAGCGATAGACCTGTTTGGCTCGAAGTCGGCAATGGCCTTTGTCGACGCGGCAGAATCCGGACGCATCAATCTCGATGCTCTCGGCGGCTCGCTCGATGACTACGCGAGTACCGTGAACGATACATTCGAGGGAACAAAGGATGCCCCCGACAGGATGCAGGAGAGCCTTCATTCCCTTCAGATTGCAGGAGCCGAGCTTGGGGCCGACATACTAGACACGCTCGTGCCAGCCGTGCAGAAGGCTGCCGACATTGCGGACGGGCTAAAGCAGGTCTGGGATGGTCTTACCCCAGAGCAGCAGCAGCTTGCCGCGAACGTGGTGCTCGGCGGCGTCGCCTTCGGCGGTCTTGCGACTGGCATAGGCAAGGCGATGCAGATGGCCGAGGGCATCGGCACAGCCTTCCAGACCGTCTCAAAGCTAGGCACCTCTTTGTCTGGCGTAACGTCTGGCATCTCTGGTGCCTTCAGCGGCCTTGCATCGGTGCTCATGGCCAACCCGTGGGTGTTTGTCGCCGCTGGCATCGCCGCTGTCGTAGCCGGCTTGGTATGGTTCTTCACGCAGACGGAGACCGGCAAGCAACTGTGGTCTGACTTCACCGGGTGGATTACGGACAAGTGGCAGGGAGTGCAGGACTTCTTTGCAGGCATTCCCGAGTTCTGGGGCGGCATCTGGGAGCAGGTCACCGGAACAGTCTCTGGATTCGTAGACGGAGTTGGCGAGAAGTGGGAAACCCTCAAACAGGGCGCTTCCGACACTTGGGAGAACATCCAAGGCGGAGCATCAACCGCTTGGGAGGGGCTGAAAAGCACCGTTGGGAGCCTAGCGCAAGGCGCCGCTGATGCCGTTTCGACCGGATGGGACAACCTCACGACCAGCACGCAGACGGCATTCGCCGCCATCGGCCAGGCCGTGCAAAACGACATGAACACGGCCCAGACAGTGGGAAGCTCAGCCGCTAGTGCCCTGCAAGCAGCGATGAACGGCGATTGGAGTACGGCGCAGAGCCAAGCGGCGACCGCATTCGACGCGATTCGAGATGACATTCAGAGCAAGATGGACAACGCACGACAGAACGCCATCAACATCGCTGACAGCATCGGCGAAAAGCTCGGATTCCCCGGTCTCGGTTCCAAGGTCGCCGGTGTCTTCGATAGCGTAAAGGACGCCATCACAAGCCCGATTCAGGGCGCATGGGACTTCATTTCGGGAATCCCGCAGCAGATTATGGATGCCTTCAGCGGGATTAGCATAAGCATACCGACGCCGAAACTCCCCCACTTCGACGTGAGCTGGAGCGACTACGGCCCCGTGTCGTTGCCGAGCGTGAGCATCGACTGGTATGCACACGGCGGCTATTTCGACCAACCATCGCTCATCGGCGTCGGCGAAGCGGGCGGCGAGTTCGTGGCGCCAGAAAAGCAGCTGTTTGACTTCATCGAGCGCGCCGTCAACAGCGCGTTCAGCAGCCAGCAGACGGGACGGCAGATAAGCGTCGCGGTCGAGGTAAACGCCACGGTCTCTGGCAACGCGGACGCGTATGAGACTGGGCAGCAGATAGGCATGGGTATCGCAAGCAAGCTGAAGCAGAGGGGGGCGCAAGTTGCAACGTAGACAGCAAAGGGCGCAAACCGACCATCTGATGTTCAACGGAAACGATTTGAGCACCCTCGTGATGTGCAAGGTACAGCGCCACATCATGCCGCCCGTTAAGGCCAACTATGAAAGCGTCAGCGGGTGCGACGGAGAGCTGTTCAAGTCAGCACGCTTCGACGGGTATGATTTGCCGGTCGATGTCTGGCTGAGAAGCGATGACAGGAGGGACGTGGCAACGGTTCGGCACGCGCTGGCAAGGATGCTCAGCGCCGCCGAACCCGCGCCGCTGTTCCTACCCGATGACCCGACGAGATACCTTCTGGCAATCGTGAGCGGAGACACCGACCTCGGGGAAATCACGGATGACAGCCCGTCAACGACGATAACATTCCATGTCGGCGACCCTTTCTACTACGGGCGCAAGCGACGCGCCGAGGTGTCTGCCGGAACGTTCACGGCCGCTGCGGGCGGAGACAGGCCGACGCACCTGCTCATCACGGCAAAGCCCGCGTCAAGCGCAGCTTGGTACGTGCAGAACGTTGACACGGGCGAGCAGGTAAAGCTTGCGTCGAGCGTCACGAGCACCAGCACCGTTCGCGTTGATATGGAGAAGGAGCATGCGACCGTCAACGGCGGCACCGCCGCCGTCACGCTCGATTCCGACTTCTTCACGATTGACGGGCGCACAAAACTCCGATTGAGCAGCGGCACCGCCGTGCTGGAATGGTGGGAACGATGGCTTTAGTAAGACAACCGGGCTTTACCCGCTTCTCGCGGTTCGGCGCGAACCTCGAGCGTCTGAACGTCACGAGCGCGACGCACAGCGAGGCGCTGGATGGCACGGACGAAATCAAGATATCGTGCACTGATGACGTCAGCAAGGGCGACTACATCGTCTGGATTGACGCTCAGGGCGTGGCCCACGAGCACATCGTGGACGAGGTGAGCCGCGAGCACGGTGATGACGGTACCCTTGGAACGACGTTAACCGGCGTCAACTCGATTGCCGAGCTTTGGGACGATTGGACTGATGACAAGCGCCCGTCAGGTCAAGTTGCCACAGCGCTGCAAAGCGTGCTCAATGGCACTCGGTGGACGGTCGGGACGTGCGACGTCGCAACCAGCGCAAGCGCCGTCCTATATCACCAGAGCGCACGCGAATCGCTTGCCGAGATTCTTGACAAGTGGGGCGGCGAGCTTGAAACCGCCATCGTGACAAACGGCTCGGCAGTAGTTTCGCGCATAGTCAACGTGCGCAAGATGCGCGGCAACCAGTCAAGTTCGAAGCGCTTTACGTGGACGAAGGACATAAAGGACATCGCCCGCAAGGTGGCAAGCGACAACCCGAAGACCCGCGTATACGGTTTTGGCAAGGGGGTCGAGACGGAAAGCGGCGCTTATGGGCGGCGCCTGACCTTTGCAAGCGTCAATGGCGGCGTGTCATATGTCGAGGACACGGCGGCGACGAAGATTTGGGGGCATCCCGGCACCGGCGGCGCTATCCTGCCCGCCTGCACGAGCTACGTCAACGAGCAGTGCGAGGATGCGTCGCAGCTGCTGGCCGAGACGAAAGCCTATCTTGCAGAAGTCTCAGAACCGAAGGTCAGCTACAAGGCAAGCGTCATTGACCTCTACGCCTTCGGGCGCGACTGGGAGGGCGTTTCCGTAGGTGACAGGGTTGCCATTATCGACAAGGGCTTCAACGAAAGGGGCGTGCGCCTGACTGGGCGCGTCTCGAAAATCGAGCGCGACCTGCTGAGCGGCGACGCCAAGGTGACTTTCGGAAACCTCTCAGATAGCATGGCGGACATGTGGCAGTCGGTCAGTCAGGCGCTCAAGGCGAGCAGCCGAGCAGCCGCGACCTACGACGCGGTTGCCGGTGCGTCTGTCGGCTGGCTTGTTCAGCTGCAAGACGCGCTGAACGACCAATTCAACGCCGTCGGCACCTACAAGGTGGAAACCTTCGAGATTGGAACGATTTACAGCAACGTGCCGCTCAACCCGAAAAACGGCTTGCCGGTTCGCAGCGTCTCGAACATGTGGGCGGTGAACATCTCCGGGCGTGGTATTCGGCTCGCGTCAAGCCTCACAAGCTCAGGACAATGGGATTGGAAGACCTTCATAACGGGCGCAAGCGTCACCGCCGATTGCATCAACGCCGGAACCATGAGAGCAGACCGCATCCGCGCCGGACTGCTCACAGATAACCTTGGACGCAACACATGGAACTTGACCAGCGGCATGCTCACGACCAACAACATGACCGCGAACAACGTCAACGCCAACGGTCAGATGATGTCCGGCAACTCAACATCGTATATGGCGCGACTGACGGACGGGCTATTGCGCTTCTACTACAACAACAGCCCCACCATCGAAATGGTCTCCATACCGTCGTACGCCAACGGCGCAAGGGGCGGATATATCCAGGCTTGCAGCGGGGCGACGTACTTGGGTCTGCGCGTACCACACCTGTACACAGCAACAAACACGACCGATGCTGGAACCATTGGTTACACCGGCGATAGGAAATTCACTTTCATAACGCGTATTGAGGACGCGGGGAGCGGAAGCATCAGATGGTACACGGGCACACGTAGTATCCATTTCATAAACGGCATATGCACCATCTGCAACCTATGACGCTATGGTCTGGAGGATAAATGGCATACATCACGCATTACATGGCGCATGACCCCATCAGCAACACCGAGGGCGTCATAACCGAATATGACCAAGATACGCTGCGAAAGGCGGCAGACAGTGGGATTGTCTTCATAGCTGTTGATTCTGACGGCGCACGCTCTGTTGTCACCGCAGAGGAAATCAAGCAGCCTGAGAACAAGGACGAAAGCTTCGTAATAGTGCAGCCATCGTATGTTGATGACCGCATACAAGCCGTCATCAACGTTTTCGATACGCTTGAAGGCACTATGTTCCCCACAGTGGAGGCATCGTCTTCGACGGACATGCTAAGCGCAAGCGCCGTGCGCAAGGCACCTAAGATTTCGCCAGAGGCGGCCTTCAAGAACGCCCTCGCGGCGCTCAAAGACATCGCGCTTGGCGATGATGCACAATGAACACGCAGACCATAGAGCTTGACCTTAGCAAGGACGGCTTGGGAACGAACCTTCTGATGGTCGGTCAGGGCGACAAGGGCGGTACCACAATCCGTGCGCTAATCTACGATGGCGGCGCGGAAGCGGCGTTGTCAGGATATGCAGCCTACCTCGAAGTTCTTTTGCCAAACAAGGCGAACTACTACCGCGCCGCGGCTACCATTTCTGGCAACGTGGCAACGGTCACCCTGGACGAGAGCAAGCTTTGCAGTGTTCCAGGATATACCGACGAAGCCTATTTCGCGTTCGAGAAGAACGGCGTGCGCTATTCGACGGAACGCTTCGCAATCGAGATTTTGAAATGCGTCACGGCAGGAAAGCAGCCGGCGAAAAACTGGGATAATGCAGTGGAAGACCTCATAAGCAAGGCTGCTGATGCCGCAAACCGCGTGAGCGGTGCGCTCGATTCCGTGAATCGTGCCGTTTCTACCGCAAATGATGCTGCTTCGAGCGCCAATACCGCCGCCGTTGCTGCATCCGCAGCAGCGTCAGGCGCGCGTGTCGCCGCAGCGCATGCGCTTGACATCGCAAACGGCATCACTTCGTCTACACCGCCTTCAGATGAGTTGGTTGCAGAGCTAAAGTGCGCCAATGACGTGCTTGCCACCGCAGTCTCGGAGCTTCAGGACAAGTACGTCATCATCGCTGAAACGGCATATGCGCCGGCAGACCGCCAAGTCGGCTTGTCGGGTGAAACGCTCACCCTTGTGAAGGCGAGCATGAGCACCGAGACGGCAACACTTGATTAAGGGGACACCATGTCAGACCTGTCAAAATTCTCAATCAACGGAACGGCATACGACTTGAAAGATGCTTCTGCTCGAATCGCGGTGAACGCCGCCACCACAGCCGAGGAATACGACCGTCAGCAATCCATCAACTCTTATGGTGGTCGCTCTCTCGCAACGGCGTTCAGCGGCGAGATTGGTAGTACCGACATTTACGTATGGCTTCGAAATCGCGTGAGTAACGCCGATTATGCAAGTTTTAGAATCGGCGACTACATCGACGTGCCCATCACAGAGGGCGCGAACGTCGCCGCACAGACCGTGCGCTATCGCATCGGCGCTATCGACCCCTATTATAATTGCGACGATAAAGGCAAGGGGCATCACATCGTGATGGTTCCGCTCGCGCCGGTGACCGTCAAGGGAAGCAAGGCATCCAATAAGAGCTACTTGCAGTGGCGCGAGTCGAATGACAACAACGGCACGTCATCAGAAAGGCACCCGTATCTTGTCTCGAAGCTGCACGACTGGGAGATTAGCGACTTCCTGCCTTCGCTGCCATCTGCGTTGCAGAACGTGATAATGACGCAGAGAGTGCTGCTCGAAGAGCGCTATTCGAGCAGCGCCAAGCTTACTGAATCGAGCGGATGGAGCTGGGCTGAAATCGGCAAGATTTGGTCACCTTCAGAGATGGAGGTGTACGGCTGCTCGTTCTGGGGCACGAAAGGCTATTCTGTCGGATTCGATTCGCAGTTCCCCATCTTCAACGACACGGCAAGCCGCATCATCGGAGGCCGCGCCATGTGGTGGCTGCGGTCGGTTGCTGGTGGGTCTTTGTCCAACGCATGCTTTGTCTGCAACTATGGCTATGGCAGCAACTCTATTTTAACGGCTGACTTGATACAACCGATGCCGTGCTTCCTCATAGGCTGAACAAGCGCTACGTCGGTCGAGCAGGCCAACCAGTCTTATCAGTCATACGTTCATGGGTGGAGAAGCTGTTCAGATAGCAGGAGCGCAAATCTATGGCAGGCATGCTCTCGCACCTTGCGAGAGCTTTTTTATTTAGGGAAAGGCGAGCATATGGCACTTAGCGAAGCTGAAGAAGAGAAGGTGCGTGCAATCCTCGCTATCTTCGATGGCCTTGCTCCGTCGCTGTCTAGCGACATTGCAGAGAGGAACCCGTCGCTCTATGCGGCGTGGGACGGCAATAGCCATATATATGCACAGTCGGAGCGCGTCAACTACGAAGGGACTCTTTACACGTGCCTTCAAACGCACACCTCGCAGGACGATTGGTCACCATCGGCTGCGGCGAGCCTTTGGGCTAAGACGCTTGGCGCTGGCATTACCGACACGCTGACAAGCGACATCCCTGACTGGGTTCAGCCTGATTCAACCAATCCGTATTCGCAGGGCGCACGAGTCAAGCATAGCGGGAAGGTCTGGGAATCCATCGTTGCAAACAACGTATGGAAACCCGGCGCTGCCGGAACAAGCGCTGTCTGGCGCGAAGTGGCAGAAGGCTGACGTGAATATCGCAGACATGGCGCTGACGATGTTTGGCATCATCATGACGGCGGTTGTCGGTGCGCTCACCGCAACCGTCCACGCGCAGCGCGAGAAGATGCGCACACACGACGAGCAATTCAAAATAGAACTCAGTTTGTTGGCTAAAGGCATGCGAGTACTTATGAGGTCAGAGCTTTTCAGGTTGCACGAAGAATACGTGCAAGCAGACCGACCTGTACCGCTCGATGTCAAGGAACAAGCAAACAGCGTGCATGACGTCTATGCCGGTCTTGGCGGCAATGGAGTCGGCTCACATCTATGGCAAGAGCTTATGGACGCACACGCATCCAGTGAAAAGGAGAACTCAAATGATTAACTTCACCGTAAGGGCTAAGAACAAGACATTCTGGCTGGCTCTCATTCCTGCCGTTCTGCTCCTCATTCAGGTTGTCGCCGCGCCATTCGGCTATCAGTGGGATTTCGGCGTGCTTAACGAGCAGCTTGCCGCGATTATCAACGCACTTTTCTCAGTGCTTGCAATCCTCGGTATCGTAAACGACCCTACAACGGCTGGTGTTGGCGATTCTACCCAGGCGCTCACCTACCCCAAGCCAAAGCGTGATGAGTAGGTTGAAGAGCCTAGCCCTCGTGCTTTCAGGCGTGCTCGCGGCAATGCTCCCATGCGGCTTGTTAATCGTTGGTCACGTAGAGGGCGACGCGACCGCGCTTATCCAAGCTCGGCAAGAAGGATATAAGGCGGCTGAGCAAGACCAAAGCGTAATCGTGCGTGACAGGCCAATTGCCGAAGGAAATAACATGCCGCTATGGCTTCAGACAGACCCGCAATGGTCATACATCCCATATGCAAGCGGAACCATCGGAAACAGCGGATGCGGACTTGTGTGCGCCGCTATGGCACTCGAATTCATGACGCGTCAGGGAATAACGCCTCTTCAACTTGCAGGCTCCGTTGGAGATAGCTGCCTTACCGACAATGTGAACGACCCCGGCAAGTTCTGCTTGTGGATTGAAAACCACTATCCCGAATATCAGATAGAGAGCAGCGGAATCTACTTCGAGACAGACCGCGCGCTATCTGACGTGAAAAGCGGATGGCTTGTCTTCGCTGGCATGTCGGGCGCTCTTGGTGATGCCGAATATGGCGGACACGTTGTTTTGATTTGGCGTGCAGACGATGAGGGCTACTGGGTGCGTGACCCTGACAGTGGTACGAACAGCTCACGCCCATTCTCAGCAGATGAGCTTGCGGTGGTTAATTTCAAATACTTCTACAGCATAAGGGGTGGATTCTATGGCGCTTAACGGTATCGATATCAGCAACTATCAACGCGGTCTTGACCTTTCTAAGGTGCCTTGCGATTTCGTCATCTGCAAGGCAACCGAGGGCGTGAATATCGTCCACAACACTTGCGACCCGTGGATTCAGAGCGCTAAGAAGCTTGGCAAGAAATGGGGTTTCTACCACTTCTTCAACGGCGCAGACCCATTGGCCCAGGCAGATTATTTCGTTGCAAACTGCAAAAACTACTTTAAAGAGGGCATGCCCGCGCTTGACTATGAAATGTACGGGCGTGTGGGCACCAACAAGGCTAAGCGGTTCCTTGACCGCGTTTTTGAGCTTACCGGCGTGCGTTGTGCGGTATACACATCCCGCTCTGTACTCACCGAAGAGGATTGGAGCGCCATTGCTCCGGATCACCCGCTGTGGGTTGCTCAGTACGCCAACACAGTGCGCACAGGCTATCAAAGCAACCCGTGGCTTCCTGGTGGTGGCTTTGGCGCCTGGAATGCCGTAACGCTTCATCAGTACACTTCAAACGGCCGACTCGCCGGGTATGATGCCCCTCTTGACCTCGATATCGCCTACCTTACCGATGAAGGGTGGGACAAGATTTCAAGTCCATCTGGGGCAACCGTTGTAGACGTGCAGCAGCCTGAAGTTCCAAATGATGATGTAGAGGGCACCGCGCTAGAACTCGCGGCGCGTACGATGGCCGGTGAGTTTGGCGATGGCGATGTACGCAAGAACAAGCTCGGCAACCGGTACGATGAGGTGCAGAGCATCATTAATTACGTACTTACAATGCCGGCGCAGCGCGTTGCAGATGCAGTTGAGCGTGGACAGCTCGGGAATGGAGAGCTGCGCAAGAAGGTCTTAGGAAGCCGATACAGCGAGGTTCAGAAGATTGTGAACGCCCGCGCAGGTGTCGGCTCTTCGCGTGTGTATACCGTCAAGAGCGGCGACACGTTAAGTGGCATCGGTGTATCGCTTGGCGTCAATTGGCATACCATCGCAAGCAAAAACGGCATTCACTCACCCTATACCATATATCCAGGACAGAAATTGTCCTACTAAACCGAGAATGCGCGGCACCCTTGTGGGGGCGCCGCGCACTTTGCCGTTAAATTGGCTTACAACGAGCCGTGTACCTGCATTTACATCAATATGCAGCATACGAACGCAAGCGCGCGCAAATGGCTATTTTTCATAAGTTCCGATTATGACGAACCAGTTATTGGACACTTTCACGACACACGTATCGAGCTTTATGATGGTATTAGAAGAGTTCGCCGTTTTTTTCATAAGCTCCACCAAAAGCGTAAGCGTCGAACTCCGTAATGGAGCTCGACGCTTTTGTAGTTGGGTGGGCTGTGCCATGCGCGGCAGCTTGGTGGGACGTTTTTGGAGGCGGTCTATGGGCAGCAACGACAAGCCCGCCCTCGTGCTCGAGGGCGGTGGCTATAGGGGCATCTTCACGGCTGGCGTGTTGGACGTCTTTCTCGAGAACGGCATCTACGCCAACTCCTTCAAGAGCGTGTGGGGCGTCTCGGCCGGTGCGCTCAACGCTGTGAGCTTCCGCTCGCGTCAGATTGGCCGCACCATGCGTGTCATGCTGGCCTTCCGCGATGACCCGCGCATGATGTCGCTGCTCTCGCTGGTCCGCACGGGAAACCTTGCCGGGGCCGACTTCATGTACGACGAGGTCCAGAACCATATTGACCCCTGTGACATGGACGTGTACAGCAAGGACCTCACGCCCATGTACTTCGTTGCGTCCGACGTGCTTTTTGGCGCGCCCGCCTACCTGCAGGCCAAAGGCGAGAGGTTTGATGCCACCAAGGCCCGCGCCTCAGCGTCCCTGCCAGGCGTTTCGACGGTGGTCGAGATTGAAGGCCACCGCTACCTGGATGGTGGCACTACAGACTCGATTCCCTTTGCCGTTGCAATGGGGCTCGATGGCGCCCCCGAGGTACCCGGTGCAGAGCCCGCAGGCCGTGCGCTGGTGGTGCTCACACAGGATCGAACGTACATCAAGGACGGAGCCACCGAGCGCACCATCTTGAGAACCCACCGCTACGACGCCTACCCTTACTACGAGCAGGCCCTTTCTACGCGTGCCGACCGCTACAACGCGCAGCGAGAGGAACTGGCGGGCCTTGAGGCCGAGGGCCGCGCGCTGGCGCTTCTGCCACCTGAGCCGGTGCGCATTCGCACCTCGGAGCATGAGGGCGAGCCGCTCTTGCGCCTTTACCTGCAAGGTCGCCAAGAGGCTGTAGCCCATCTCGATGAGATTCGCGCGTTTTTGTAGGCTGACGGTAGCTAACTCGTGGGATTTCGCCGGTTAGGCCCGGCTAAGCGTTCGGAAAAATCGTAACCGGCGAAAAATCACAAGAAGAGGGCGACGCTCTGGGATGGTTCTGTCAGCTGACCGTCGTACGCCTGCACTCCCCAGTCCCGACGTAATTTTGGGGGTCGAGTTTTGTCGAGTTTGTGTGAGGAAAAGACCTGCAAACGAAGACTTCTGAAGCTGTATACTTTTAAGGCTTTTCCACCCAGAGCCCCGTAACCTCTGTTTCGAAAAAGCATGGCGGCCTGTCCAGAGGCAGCCATTCCAAGATGTGTGTAGGAGGAGTCAAGTGAAGAAGTCGACTCAGTTCGCCAAGATGGGCGAAGTCGAGCGCAAGTGGGTGCTCATCGATGCCGACGGCATGACGCTCGGTCGCCTCGCGACCCAGGCTGCCATGATTCTCCGCGGCAAGAACAAGCCCCAGTACACCCCCAATGCAGACACTGGTGACTTCGTGATTGTCATCAATGCTGACAAGGTCGTCCTTACCGGCAACAAGGCAAATACCAAGTCCTATTGGCGCTATTCCGGCTACCTTGGCGGACTCAAGACCGAGTCCTTCAAGGAGGCTATGGCCAAGCACCCCGAGCGCGTGATAGAGCACGCTGTCAAGGGCATGCTCCCCAAGACTACCCTTGGTCGCAAGCAGGGTATGAAGCTCAAGGTCTACGCTGGCCCCGAGCACCCGCATGCCGCTCAGAACCCCGTCAAGATTGATGTGGAGGCTTAATCGATGGCTGAGAACACCGTTGTTTATACCGGCACTGGCCGTCGTAAGGAGGCCGTCGCTCGCGTCCGTCTCGTCCCCGGCACCGGCAAGATCATCGTTAACGGCCGTGACGCTGCCCAGTACTTTGGCCGCCAGCAGCTCGTTGACAACGCCGCTGCGCCCCTTCGTCTGACCGAGACCGCCGAGTCCTTCGACGTTCTCGCCCGCTGCGATGGGGGCGGCATCAATGGCCAGTCTGGCGCACTTCGCCTTGGCATTGCCCGCGCCCTCCTTCAGGCCGGTGAGTATCGCAACGAGCTCAAGAAGGCCGGCTTCCTCACCCGCGACTCTCGTGCCGTCGAGCGTAAGAAGTACGGTCTCAAGAAGGCCCGCAAGCGTCCGCAGTTCTCGAAGCGCTAGTTCTTCTCACCATTTGCTCCTTATCGGGGCTCGCCTGCGTGGCGGGTCCCGTTTTTTTGCTGGCGGTGACGCGGGAGTGCGCAGGAATGTGCCTTTTGGCGTCACCGAGGTGCCGCCCATCGCCCGTCGGCCGCAGCCGCCCGTCTCCTCACGGTGAGCTCACACGCAACTGGTAAGATAACCGCCGTCTGTGCATGACCGGTATCCCGAAACAAGGAGCGAGAAATGAAGTACTTCGGAACCGATGGCTTTAGAGGCAGGGCAAACGAGGGCCTGAACGTTGACCATGCCTATAAGATTGGCCGCTTCGTTGGCTGGTACTATGGCGCTCGCCGCGACGCCAAGGCTCGCGTACTTATCGGCAAGGACACCCGTCGCTCGAGCTACATGTTTGAGTCTGCGCTGGTGGCGGGTCTCGTCGCTAGCGGCGCCGATGCGTACATGCTGCACGTTATCCCCACGCCGGGCGTATCGTATGAGGTCATCGACGGTGGCTTTGACTGCGGCGTCATGATCACGGCAAGCCACAACCCCTTCACGGACAACGGCATCAAGCTCGTGAACCGCGAGGGCTACAAGATGGACGAGGACGTCCTCGAGCAGGTGGAGGACTACATCGATGGCAAGCTCGAGGTTCCTCTCGCCACGGGCGATGCCATTGGCTGTACCGTAGACTATATGCAGGGCCGTAACCGCTACATCGCATACCTCATCGCGTCCTGCGGCTTCTCCATGCAGGGCGTCAAGGTAGGTCTGGACTGCGCGAATGGTGCCGCCTCCAGCGTGGCGCGGCCGGTCTTTGACGCCATGGGCGCCGAGACCCACGTCATCAACAATGCGCCCAACGGCTTCAATATCAACGTGGACTGCGGCTCCACCCATATCCAGCGCCTGCAGGACTTTGTGGTGAGGAACGGCCTCGACGTTGGCTTTGCCTACGACGGCGACGCTGACCGCTGCCTGGCAGTGGACGAGCGCGGTCGCATGGTTGACGGCGACCTCATCCTCTACGTATGCGGTACCTACATGGCAAAGCACGGTCGTCTCGCCAAGAGCACCGTGGTTCCCACCGTCATGAGCAACTTTGGGTTCTTCAAGGCGCTCGACGCGGCCGGCATCTCGTACGAGAAGACCGCTGTTGGCGACAAGAACGTCTGGGCTTGCATGATGGAGAACGGCTACACGCTTGGCGGCGAACAGTCCGGTCACATCATCTTTGGCGACCTCGAGAAGACCGGCGATGGCATCATGACGAGCCTGCGCATCATGGAGGTCCTGCGTGCCGAGCGCGAGAAGCTCTCCGAGCTCACTCGACCCGTCACTCTCTATCCACAGCAGCTTGTAAATGTCCAGGTCGCCGACAAGGACGCGGTCATGGCGGCGCCCGAGGTCAAGGAGGCCGTGGCAGAGGCGGAGAAGTTCCTCGAGGGTAACGGTCGCGTGCTGGTGCGCGCCTCGGGCACCGAGCCCCTGGTACGCGTGCTGACAGAGGCCCCGGAGGAGCGCCTGTGCCAGGAGGCCAACTCCGTCGTCCTCAAGGCACTGGAGCCGTTCAAGGAGTAAGGGCATCCGTCCGGCTGCGCCACCGAGCTGCAGGCTCGGCGGCGTGGTTTCTCTCAGACGATACCGGTTGGGCTACAGGCGCGCTTCCGTGGCTGATAGACTCTATTGCATCGTCTGTCGCATCAGCGCAGATGCACAAGCAAGCCGTGACCTGTGTGCGAGGGAGCAAACATGTGCGGAATCGTGGGATATACCGGAAAAAAGCAAGCGGCTCAGTTCCTGCTCGACGGCCTGTCGACCCTCGAGTACCGCGGCTATGACTCGGCGGGCGTCGAAGTGCTCTCGTCCGATGGCAACCTGCACGGTGTGAAGTGTGCCGGGCGCGTGGCCGTGCTTGCCGAGCGCTGCCAGACGGCCAACCTGACCGGCACCACCGGCATTGCGCATACCCGCTGGGCCACGCATGGCGCACCAACTGACAAGAACGCCCACCCGCACCTGGATTGCACCGGCCGCATTGCCATTGTCCACAACGGCATTATCGAGAACTACCGAGAAATCCGTAGCTACCTGTCCCGTAACGGCCACGACTTTGCCTCCGGCACAGACTCCGAAGTCATTGCGCACCTCATCGAGGACGCCTGGGCGGGCCCCTGCAAGGGAGACCTGGTAGCGGCTGTGAGCAATGCCGTGAGCCGCCTCGAGGGCTCCTGGGCGCTCGCCGTTGTGTGCGCCGATGCCCCTGACCAGCTCGTGGTTGCGCGCAACGGCTCACCCCTCGTGGTGGCCAGCACGCCCGATGGTGCCTATGCCGCCTCCGATGTCACGCCGCTTGCGAGCGTAACCTCTCACGTTATCCAGCTCGAGAACGGCCAGGTCGCCCTGCTCGAGCAGACCGGCAAGGTCACCGTCTACGACAACGAGGGCACCACCGTCGAGCACCCCAGCACCTTTGACGTCGACTGGGACGCCTCTGCGGCCACGCTTGGTGGTTACGCCGACTTCATGGAGAAGGAGATCTCCGAGCAGCCCGAGGCCATCGAGCGCCTGCTCAAGGGCCGTCTGGGCGAGAAGGGCATCCTTCTCGACGAGCTGCGCATGAGAGAGGAGGACCTGGCGGCTGTCGACCGCATCTTTATCATCGCCTGCGGCACCTCCTACCACGTGGGCCTCATCGCGAGAACCCTCATCCAGACCTGGGCACACGTTCCGGTAATCTGCGAGTACGCCTCCGAGTTCAACTACGAACAGGACGTTCTCATCACCGACCATACCCTCTGCGTGATCATCACGCAGTCTGGAGAGACGGCAGACACCCTCACGGCAGCACGGCGCATGAGGGGCATGGGCTGCAACATCTTCGCCGTGACCAACGTGCTGGGCTCCTCTGCTGCGCGCGAGTCTGACGGCGTGCTTTACGTGCAGGCAGGTCCGGAGGTCTGCGTGTGCTCCACCAAGGCCTACACCGCCCAGATGGTTGCCTGCGCACTCTTCGCACTTCGCTTGGCGCAGGCCAACGGCCACATGGGCACAACCGAGGTGAGCAGCCACTACGCCAACCTCGCCGCGCTGCCCAACCTCATCCGCACCGTGCTCTCACGCGCATGGCAGGACAAGCGGGCTGCGACCGTCTTCCGCCGGGCGCACTCGGCGCTCTTCCTCGGTCGTGGCGTCAACTCCACCACCGCCTACGAGGGCGCACTCAAGCTCAAGGAAATCAGCTACCTGCACGCCGAGGCATACCCTGCCGGCGAGATGAAGCATGGTCCCATTGCCCTGCTCGAGCCGGGATTTCCCGTGGTGGCCATCGTCCCCGAGGACCGCGTGCACGACAAGACCATCTCCAACATCCAGGAGGTCATCGCCCGCGGCGCCACCTGCGTTGCCGTCGCCACCGACGGTGACGAGTCCGTGGCGTCGCTCTGCGAACACGTGCTGTGGATCCCACCCGTCGACGACGAGCTGCTCGTCCCCATCGTGGCCGTGGTTCACCTGCAGGTTCTTGCCCGTTACGTTGCCCGCTCGCGCGGCTGCGACGTGGACAAGCCACGAAACCTCGCCAAGTCCGTCACGGTGGAGTAGCGTATGGCCCTGGCTGGCATTGGCGTCGATATGCTCGAGATAGCGCGCATGGAGCGCACCATGCACCGCAGGCCGTCGTTTCTCGCCCGTGTGTTTACCGAGGAGGAACGCGCCTACTGTGATGCGTGTGCACGCCCGGCCGAGCACTACGCCGCGCGCTTCGCGGCGCGCGAGGCGGTGGTCAAGGCATTGGGCACGGGCTTCTCGAATGGCGTGGGCTTCTCGGACGTCTCAGTGACCATGGATGCCCACGGGAGGCCCCATGCGCTGCTCACCGGCCGTGCCGCCCAGACCGCCCGTGAGAGCGGCGTACGCGAGGTTGCGCTCTCGCTCTCCTATACGCGCGAGGTGGCCGTGGCCAACGCCGTGGCGGTGACCGACGAGGTCCGCCCCCAGCCGGACACGCGTCCAGACCCGGAACGCGAGCTTGCCGCGTCGTTTCGTGAGGCGCGTTCTGTTTTGGACGAACTCGAACAGGCGCAAGATGGGATAATGGCTGATGTGTCGGGAGAGCGTTCCGTCACCGACACCCAGATCACACAAGAGGACGGCAATGCCGGGGGAGCCGCGGATGCATCCGCGCCGGCTGAGCCAGCCAAGGAGTAGAACAACATGCAGCCCGTACTCAACGTCGAAGACGTAAAGCGCGTCGAGGTCGCGCTCACCCGCGCAGGCGTGAGCGTCTCAGAGCTCATGCACCGTGCCGGTTGTGCCGCAGCCCAGGAGGTGCTTGCCCTGGGCGACGTGCAGAATGCCGTGGTCCTCGCCGGCATGGGCAACAACGGTGGGGATGGCTGGGTTGCGGCAGAGGCCCTGCTCGCCCACGGCGTCAACGTGAAGGTAGTTACGCCCATCGGGCCCGACCAGCTCTCCGGTGACCTTGCGCGCCAGGTGGCACAGCGTGCCGTGCGTGCGGGCGTCTCTACGCTGGTGGGGCCGTCGCGCGACGAGCTTGAGGGGCTTCTCTCGGCGTCCGACGTCGCGCTCGACTGCATGCTGGGAACGGGCTTCCACGGTGAGGTCCGCGCACCATTCGACATTTGGATTGACTGCGTGAACAGCTCGGGCGTACGCGTGGTTGCTGTGGACGTCCCCAGCGGCCTCTCGGCGCAGACCGGCCACGCCCCTGGCTTCTGCGTGGTGGCAGACCTTACGGTAACCATGCTGGCCTTGAAGCCCGGCCTTCTCGCCGATGACGGCCGTGACGTATGCGGATCCATCGTAGTGGCCCCGCTTGCCGAGCAGACCGAGCAGATCGTGGTCGAGGCAGATCCGGTGGCTTGGCGCACCGACCTCGAGGACTACCTTGACGTGATGGTGCCGCCCACTACAGCTGTGGACAAGTTCTCGCGCGGGTCGGTGCTCGTTGTTGGTGGGTCGTCACGCTTTGTGGGTGCTCCCATCTTGGCAGCGCGTGCGGCTGCCCGCGCCGGTGCCGGCTATGTCACGCTGGCGGTTCCTTCGTACATCGTGCCGCAGGTACAGGCCCATGTGCTCGAGATCCCTGTCGTGGGGCTTCCCTGCGATGAAGACGGGACCATCTCCAAGGAGGCTGTGCCCATAGTGACCAAGCTGGCCGAGAAGTGCTCGGCCGTGCTTGCGGGGCCTGGCATGCGGATCTCTGGTGGCACCGTTGCGGTTGTCTCGGCACTTCTTGGGACCTCGACGCCGCTGGTGCTTGATGCAGACGCTCTTAACTGCATTGCCCGCCTCACCTCGGGCAAACTGCCCGACTTCCCCGAGATTCTCCGCAGGTCGACGCCGCTTGTGCTCACGCCGCACCGTCGCGAGCTCGGTCGCCTGGTGGGCAGGGAGGAAAACCCGCCCTCCTCGCTTGTGGGCCAGCTCGAGGACGCACGCAAGATCGTGTGGTCCGACGGTGGCTCTGAGCTGGTTGTTGTCACCAAGGGCACCGCTAGCGGCTGTGTGGGCGTCGAGCAGGCCATCCTTCCCAAGCCCGGTCCGGCGGCTCTTGCCACGGCAGGTTCGGGCGACGTTCTGAGCGGGATCATCGCATCCAAGCTTGCGCAGTCCTATGGGCGCGTGGACAGCCTGCCCCTGCTCTGCTCGCTCTGCTGCGAACTCCATGGCTATGCAGCCTCGCTTACAGCCGAGCGCATGGGCTCGAGGGGCGTTATGGCCTCGGACATCATCGACGAACTGGGTGTTGCGGATGACGCCTTGGGGGAGCGCGTGACCTTCCCTGACGCCGATGGCGGCGACGAGAACGAATAGGGAGCGAAGGCATGGCAGTTCAGAGCCCTGCGAGCAGGTGGTCGTGGGTCGAAATTGACCTTGCTGCCCTCAAGGGGAATACGCGCAAGTTCAAGGCTCTCTTGGGGCCTGGCGTCAAGATGATGTGCGTCGTGAAGTCCGACGCCTATGGTCACGGTGCCGAGCGCTGCGTCCGCGCCATGCACTCTGCCGGTGCGGACCAGTTTGCCGTTGCCACCGTGGAAGAGGGCGTGAGGCTTCGCCGGGCGGGCATCGAATGGCCCATCCTGCTGCTCTCCGAGCCGCCCGTGGAGTGCGTGCAGACCCTTGTGGACCACGACATTATGCCCTCGGTCTACACGGCCGAGTTTGCCCTTGCACTGGGCGAGTGCGCCGCCGCTTCGGGCAAGGTGGCTCGCTACCACCTGGCTGTCGACACCGGCATGACGCGCATCGGCGTGTGCCGCGAGGACGTGCTCGAGCTGAGGCGGACCGTCGACTTCCACCGTGGGCTTGAGTGCGCAGGCATGTTCACGCACTTCGCCACCGCCGACCTTATTGACGATTGGGACTTTGCGCTCCAGCTCAACCGCTTCAAGGAGGCTGTCTCTATTGTGCGCGAGGCCGGCCTGGAGACTGGCCTTGTCCACTGCGACAACACACCGGGTACCGTCTTGCACCCTGAGTGCCACTTCGACATGTGCCGTGTGGGAATTGGCCTCTATGGTCTGCAGCCTGCCGAGACCACGGCACCGCGCATCCAGCTCGAGCCTGTCATGAGCGTGCGTGGGCGTATCGTTCGGGCCATCTACCCTAACGTGGGTGACGGCGTTGGCTACGGCCTCACCTGGCGCGTCCCCAAGCAGAACATACAGGTGGCCACGGCACCCATCGGCTATGCCGACGGCCTTGCGCGCACGCTCTCGAACAACATGGACGTTATCGTGAATGGTGTGCGCTGCCGTCAGGTTGGCCGCATCTGCATGGACCAGTTCATGTTTGCGGTGGATGTGAACAACGCGCGCGCATATCGCCCGGCAAAGCCGGTCAAGATGGGCGATGTGGTAACTGTCATTGGTCGCGACGGTGACGAGGAGATTACCGTCGACGAGATGGCCCAGCTTCGCGACACCATCAACTACGAAGTCGTATGCGACTTTGGCATGCGTCTTGAGAAGGTCTATGTCTAAGCGTCGGCGCGGGCGCGCCAGCCTCTTGGAGGATGATGGAGAAATGTCGGTGATGCATATTCCCGGCCATGAGCATCAGGGGCCGCAGGAGGTCACGCTCAAGGAGATTCGCTCCGTTATGGGCGACTGCCAGCTCTGCCCCCTGGGGCAGACGCGCACGAATCTCGTGTTTGGGGTGGGCAACCCCAATGCGCGTGTGATGTTCGTGGGCGAGGGTCCCGGCCGCAACGAAGACCTGCAGGGCGAACCCTTCGTGGGGGCCGCCGGCCATAAGCTCGACTCGCTTCTCTCGCTTGCCGGCCTTACGCGTGACCAGATCTACATTGCCAACGTGGTCAAGTGCCGTCCACCTGGGAACCGTAACCCCAAGCCCGAGGAGATCGCGGCCTGCTCGCCTTTCCTGCGCGAGCAGATCCGCTCCGTGTGGCCCGACGTTCTTGTGTGCCTGGGCAACTTTGCCTCTCAGTTTGTGCTGAGAACCGAGGCCGGCGTCACGTCGCTGCGTGGCAAGCTGTATCAGACGGGGCACTTTGTGGTGTGTCCCACGTTCCATCCTGCCGCCTGCATCTATCACTCTGACTGGCAGCCGCTCCTCGAGAGCGACCTTGCGATGGTGGGCCAATGGCTGCGAGACAACCCACCTGGCCCGAGGAAGGGGTGACTGACTGTGGCACGAGAGGTCTCATTCAGGACCGCATCGCAGGAGGAGACCATCGCGCTTGGCCGCGTGCTGGGAGAGCTTCTCCGGGAGGGTGACGTGCTGGTGCTCACCGGAGACCTGGGTGCCGGGAAGACCCAGCTCACCAAGGGCATTGCCGCAGGCATGGGCGTCACGGAAGACGTCACGAGTCCCACCTTCACCATCGAGATGGTCTATCACGGGCGTGAGATGGACCTTGACCACTTTGACCTCTATCGACTTGATCGCGCGGAGCAACTCGAGGACACGGGCCTCTTTGACGTGCTGGGTGCCGATGGCGTCTGCGTGATCGAGTGGGGCGAGCAGTTTGCCGACGAGATCGGCGTTGCCCGCGTGGATGTGTTTGTTACGCGACTCGAGGCCGAGGCGGCACCAGGTGAGGAGCCCCCGCGCGAGGTGCGCCTTGTCGTCCACGACGCCCGTGGCGAGGAGCTGGCCGACGCGCTGGCGGAGGCTACGGCATAGGGTCTGCGGTGCTGCAACGGCCACGCCTGGCGGCGTTGCCAAGCGCGACGTCTGCGGGCTTCACCTGCAGCTCACTTATCAAAAAGGGGCAATGCCCGCGCGGCTGGGAGTGGCGCATCGCCCTCACCTGCGAGTCTTCAACTCCGATCACTTGCCTCTCGCTTATCACTCACTTATCATTCACTTATCACCGAACTTTGCTTTGGCTGCGGGAGGCAAGATGACCAAGACCACCCCAATGGACCTTCTGTACCAGCTTGTTGGATATCCGAACGAAACTGAGTGGATAGAGTTCAAGGAGAACAATGCCGATCCGGTGCGAATAGGTCAGGATATCTCTGCGCTTGCAAACTCTGCCGCATACCACGGTCGCGAGTCTGCTTACAAGGTTTGGGGCGTCGCTGATGATACGCACGAACTTGTCGGTACTACGTTTGATCCGCTGTCCGCAAAGGCTAAGGGCAACCAAGACCTTCAGATTTGGCTGCAGAGGATGCTGTCACCTAATGTCAACTTCGATTTCGTTTCTATCGAGCATGATGGGCGCTCGTTTGTCGTGGCGGTTGTGAGTGCGGCCTCTGGGCAGCCTGTCTATTTCGAGAAGAAGGCATACATTCGCGTTGGAAGCAGCACAAAAGAGCTGGTGACAGCCTCTAACCGCGAGGCTGAGCTGTGGCGGCGCCTGCAGAGCTCAAACTTCGAAGAACGCGTGGCGGTGGGTGACCTCACTTGCGCCGAAGCTGCGGATTACCTAGATCTTGAAAGCTTTTTTAGGCTGCTGGGGCTGCAGGCACCAAGCTCTATTGAAGCTTGCATGGTGCCCCTGTGCGAGCAGGGCCTTGCGAAGAAGCAGGATAACGGTCTCTATGCAATCACGAACCTTGGAGCGCTTCTCATCGCTAGAAGGCTGACAAGTATCCCAGGCCTTCGGAAGAGGGCACTTCGAGTCCTACGTTTTGCCGGGAGGGGTAATACCCGGATACTTGACGATAAGACCTTTGATGAGGGCTACGCAATGGCGCTTGGAAAGGCCGAAGAATATGTCATGTCCGTGATTCCTGCGCGAGAACAGACTGATGGTGCGTTTAGGCGTGTCGTGAGGGCATACCCACAGACAGCGATTCGCGAGCTCCTCTCCAACACCGTCATTCACCAGGATCTGACGGTAACGACAATGGGGCCGCTTGTTGCAATCTACGAAAACAGGGTGGAGTTCTCTAATCCAGGGGCCAGTCTCATTCCGCCGGATAGGGTTCTCAATGCCCTGCCAAAGACGAGGAATACCGGGCTAGTCAACATCCTGAGGCAGATGGACCTTTGCGAAGAGGGTGGAACGGGCTGGGACCTCGCAGTCGAATCGTGCGAAGAGACGCACCAGCTGGGACCAAAGATGGTAAGCGACGAGGCGCAGGGGACCAGGGTCACGCTCTCTTCGGGCAGCAGTTATGACCGAATGACAAAGCAGGAGAGAAAAGAGGCGGTGTACTGGCATACATGCCTGATGTACGCGCAGGGGGAGGCGGCGAGCAATCAGACGGTACGAGATCGCTTTGGTATGTCTTCTACTCAGAGAGACCTCGTAGCGATCTCTAGACTCCTTAGGGAGTGCTGTGCAACGGGGCTGATAAAACTCGAAGACGAGGATGCGAGCGCAAGGTATCGTCGCTATGTTCCGGGGTGGTCGTAGGGGCAGTCTCCCCGTCATCCCGCGGGTTTCACTTGCAGCTCACTTATCAAAAAGGGGCAATGCCCGCACGGCTGGGAGTGGCACATCGCCCTCACCTGCGAGTCTTCAACCCCGCTCACTTGCCTCTCACTTATCACTCACTTATCAGCCACACGTGGGCCGCGCGAGGTGCGCCTTGTCGCCCACGATGCCCGTGGCGAGGAGCTGGCCGACGCGCTGGCGGAGGCTACGGCATAGGGTCTGCGTCTCGTCGCTCTCGACGCAGGGCCTTGCGGGCCATTGAGGCGCTTTCAGATGGAACAGGGGTCACGTGCACCATTATGTGTCTGAAAACGTCTCGACAGCCCCTGGTGGCTGCGCGCTACACTATCCCCCGTGAAGATGCCACGTTTCTGGAGACAGATGAGAATGACAGGCGATACCAACCCCCAGGGCCTTGCCCTGGCCATCGATACGTCCACCGACATGCTTGCCTGTGCGGTGGTCTCCTGGAGGACCGACGCGACCCCGCACGTCCTTGCGGCGCGCGACCACCTGTGCCGCCGGCAGGCCAACGTTGAGCTGGTCACCACGGCTCTCGCGGCCCTCGATGACTGCGACAACACCATGGCTGACATCGACTGCGTTCTTGTGGGCCGCGGTCCCGGTAGCTTTACCGGCGTGCGCATTGGCATCGCGACTGCAAAGGGTCTCTCGTGCGGCCTCTCGAAGCCGCTCCACGGAGTCTCGGTCATGGATGCCACGGCATGGGTTGCCTGGCGGGCGGGCGTGCGCGGGCTTCTCGGCGTGGCCGATGACGCTATGCGGGGCGAGGTATACCCAGGCACCTACCGGCTGGATGACGCTGGGGTCCACCGCGCGTTTGCCACCGAGACGGTCTGCAAGGCCGATGAATGCGTGGCGGCATGGGCGGCACGCGGGGATGCGTCCCAGCTCATCCTCACTGGCAACGGGCTCAAGAGGTACCGCGCGCGCTTTGAGGCGGCCGGGTTCGCGAACATCCTCGACGAGAGGCTCTGGTACCCCACGGGCGAGGGCCTGGCGCTTGCGGCCGCCGCGCAGCCCCTTGGCCCGGGCGATCCGGCACTGGTGCTGCCCATCTACACGCGCCTCTCGGATGCCGAGGAGAACGAGCGCAAGCGCCTTGGCCTCAAGGCTCCCGCAAGCGTCGAGGTTACCGGAGTGGACGACGCGCTGGCCGACAGGCACCTGCAGCTGCGTCCCATGTCCGTGAACGACCTCTCCGCCGTTGCTAAGCTGGAGGCGGCGGCCTTCTCGGGCTCCTCTCATACTCCTTGGACCGAGAAGCTCTTCTACGAGGAGCTCTCGCAGCCGGGTCGCAGCTGGTGGGTCGCGCACGACCTTGGCCGCATCATCGGCTTTGCCGGTGGCATGATGGCCGGTGACAACTTCGAGATCTGCGATGTGGCTGTGGAGGAGGGGCACCGCCGCCAGGGCGTTGCTTCCCGCCTGGTGGCGCGCCTGTGCTACGACGCGCACGTGCTCAACGCAAAGACGGCTTCTCTCGAAGTGGACGAGAAGAACGGCCCTGCCATAACCACCTACTCCCACCTGGGCTTTGTTGAGATTGGCCGCCGTCCGGGCTACTATGCCGGTGGACATGACGCCCTTATCCTGAGCGCGGAGCTCCCGCTTGCGGGTGACGTTGAGTCTTTGGGCAAGCGCCCCGAGCCGCACGCCTCCATCCGCCCGTGGCCCATCCTTGCGGGCCCGCGCGACACCGCATGCAAGGAGGCGCTGGCTGCCGCCGGCGACCTGGTCCTCTCGATCGAGTCTTCTTGTGACGAGACGGCCGTTGCCGTGGTGGACTCGCACGGCGCTGTCTGCTCGAGCGTAGTTGCTACCTCGATTGACTTCCACGCACGCTTTGGCGGCGTGGTGCCCGAGATTGCCAGCCGCAAGCACGTCGAGGCTATCGTGGGCGTGTATGAGGAGGCCATGGCACAGGCTGGTGCGCACTTTGGGTGCGACACGCTCACCGCGGCAGACCTCTCGGCCGTGGGGGTCACGGCTGGTCCTGGCCTTGTGGGTGCACTTGTGGTGGGCGTTGCGTTTGCGAAGGGGCTTTGCGCATCTACCGGGTTGCCGCTGATTGCGGTGCATCACCTTGAGGGGCACCTGCTCGCCAACCTCTTCGAGACGCCGGACCTTAAGTCCCCCTTCGTGGCGAGCCTGGTCTCCGGCGGCAATACCATGCTGGTCTACGTGCGTGGATGGGGAGACTACCAGATTCTGGGGACCACCATCGACGATGCGGTGGGCGAGGCCTTCGACAAGGTGGCCAAGGCGCTTGGCCTGGGGTATCCCGGCGGCCCCGTCATCAGCCGACTTGCAGCAAAGGGCAACCCGCGTGCCATCCACTTCCCGCGCGCGATGATGCACAGCGGAGACTATCAATTCTCGCTTTCGGGCCTGAAGACCGCTGTCATTACCTACATCGAGGGCGAGAATCGCGCCGGTCGACCCATCGACCTGCCCGACCTCGCGGCGTCTTTCGAGGCGGCAGTGATTGACGTGCAGGTGGCCAAGGCCGTGACGGCCGTTGAGCAGACGGGCGTCTCGGACTTCTGCGTGGGCGGCGGCGTCGCTGCCAATCCACAGCTGCGCGCGGCGTATCACGAGGCGTTTGGCAAGCGCGGCGTGCGTGTGACCGTTCCGCCCATGAGGGCATGCGGGGACAACGCGGCCATGATCAGCGTTGCGGCCCTGCGCAGCTACCGTGCACGCAACTTCGCGCCGCTTACGCTTGACGCGGACCCCAACGCGCCACTGGGGGCCTGGTCCACAACCGATGCCCCCGTGCCACCCAGCTGGTAGGGTGGCAGCCGGTCTCCCGTCCGCATGCATCCCGGTCATTGTTACCTCGCTGTGACCATTGGGACGCGCCGCCGTCGGAGGAGTATCGTTTCCCTGTGCGCGTAACTTTCTCGCATCGGGTCGCAGGGGTGGGCCCCGTTTGCAAGGGGGAGGGGAATGGGTCCCCTCCGGTTGCGCTGCGCGAAAGGGGAACAGCGGGAACCGTCCAAGGAGGACAACCATGAAGAGGCATCCCATCCAGCGCGCGTCTGGCTCATTTTCTCGTCGAGACTTTCTTAGGGCCTCGGGCATTACGGCCCTCACCGTTGGGGGGATTACCGTCCTCACGGCATGCGGCCCTGCCGCCCAGTCGGGCGACACGTCCTCGGGCTCCTCGTCGGCCTCCTCGACAAGCTCCTCGCCCTCGGACTCTCTCAAGCTCGGTGACGGCAAGACCCTGCGCGTTGGCATGGAGGCTGCCTACGCCCCCTACAACTGGCAGGAGTCCACGGCGAGCGATACCACCATTCCCATCGAGAATGTCGACGGTGCCTATGCCGACGGCTATGACGTGCAGGTGGCCAAGAAGATTGCCAGCGCCCTCAACATGGATCCGGTCGCGGTGAAGATGGAGTTTGGCAGCCTCGTCGACTCGCTGGTTAACGGCCAGATCGACATCATCTGCGCGGGCATGTCCGTCACAGACGAGCGTGCCCAGTCCGCAGACTTCTCCAACTCCTACATCGACGACGAGGTCATCATGGTCGTCAAGCAGGACTCGCCCTACGCCAATGCCACCAAGCTCTCCGACTTCTCGGGTGCCTCGGTCCTTGGCCAGAAGGACACCTTCTACGATGACCTCATCGACCAGATTCCCAACGTGAACCACCTCACGCCGGTGGCAACCGTTCCGCTGGTGGTCGACGGCCTCATGAATGGTACCTGCGACGCCATTACCTTCTCGTCCCTCTCGCTGCCGCGCCTCCTCAAGAGCTACCCCACGCTCAAGAAGGTTGACCTCGCCGAGGGCAAGGGCTTCACGGACGCCTCCAACCCCGACAACGCGGCCATCGCCAAGGGCCAGGATGCGGTTCTCGCCAAGATCAACGAGGTCATCGATGGCATCTCGGCGGACGAGCGCCAGAGCATGTGGGATGACTGCATGGACCGCCAGCCGGAATAGCGGCAAGGAGCGAAGCACAATGACAGACGCGTTATCCGCCAAGCCCACCACGCGGCGCGCACGCCTTGCCGCGTGGCTGCGCCGAGACCACCGCTACGTCCTTCTCGGCACGTCAGCCGTGGCGTATGCGGGCATGTGGCTCTCCAGCCAGCCGCGGCCGTCGCTGAGCTTCCTCGCTCATGCGTATACGGTCGAGGTCGTTATGTACTACGTGCTGGCTGCGTGGCTTGTCCTCTCGGCTGTGGCACTTGTGTTCAAGCTCACGCACTGGGATGCATATGCCGAGGCGTCGCCGTTTACGCGTCCGCGTGCCCAGCGCGCACTGCGCCTTGGGTCCTACGCTATCTGGGCGCTTGCCATCGTGCTGTTCGTTGACCGCGCGGTGATGGGCTTTGCCAGCGCATGGGTAACCGCTTCGGCAGCCACCTCCATGCCGCAGGATGACATGCTCATCCAGACCCTCTACATGTTCCAGCAGGGCTACTCGACGTATCTCCAGGGTATTGCCACTACCATTGAGCTGGCAGTTTTTGGCACGGCCATCGCGTTTGTGCTGGCGCTCCTTCTCGCCTTCGTGCGCATCCAGCAGATTGACCGTCCCGACAACGACCTCATCCGCTTCCTCAAGAAGGTTGGCGTGGGGTTTGCCGGGGTCTACAGCACGGTGGTGCGTGGCACGCCAATGCTTGTGCAGGGCGTGATTATCTACTATGCGGGCTTTGGCCTGTTCAGTGGGTCGGGCATGTTGGTGACAGAGATCAATGCCGTGTGGTCGCGCTTCATCGCCGGCCTGGTGGTTGTCTCGCTCAACTCCACGGCGTACATGATGGAGGTCCTGCGCGGCGGCATCGAGTCTGTCGACAAGGGCCAGATGGAGGCCGCGCGCTCGCTGGGGCTTTCGCAGTGGCAGGCCATGGTGAAGGTCGTCTTCCCGCAGGGCATTCGCTACGCCATCCCCGGCCTCTCGAACGAGTTGGTCATCAACATCAAGGACTCCTCGGTGCTCTCGGTGATTGGCGTGTTTGACCTTGCGTTTGCCGCCTCTACCATCTCTGGCATCTACTACAAGCAGCTCAATGCCTATCTCGTTATCGCCGTGTTCTACCTCATCATGACGGCAACGGCGTCGTGGCTTTTGGGCAAGCTTGCCAAGCGGCTTGACGCCAAGACCGAGCTCGTGCTGGGAGTGTCCAATGTGAAGGTGGGAGGCGAGAAGTAGCATGGCAACAAGCGGGAACGGCGCATGCGGCGTGAGCGCTACGGCCTCCGGCGCAGACTCCGAGGCCGTCGTGCGCGTGGAGGGCCTCCGGAAGTCCTTTGGCTCCAACATGGTGCTTCGCGGCATCGACCTCACCGTTATGCCGGGGCAGGTCGTGACCATCATCGGTGCATCGGGCTCTGGCAAGTCGACGCTCTTGCGCTGCATCAACCTGCTCGAGACGCCGAACGCGGGACACGTGTGGTTCCGCGGTAAGGACCTTGCAGCCGAGCACGTTGACATCAACGCCCTGCGCGAGAAGATCGGCATGGTCTTCCAGAGCTTCAACCTGTTCAACAACATGAACGTGCTGGACAACTGCACGCTGGCACCGGTGACGCTCAAGAAGACGAGCAGGCAGGAGGCCGAGAAGGTCGCGCTGGCAAACCTCGACTCCGTGGGCCTCGCAGACTTTGCCGGCGCCGATGTCAACACCCTCTCCGGAGGGCAGAAGCAGCGTGTTGCCATTGCGCGTGCGCTCTGCATGAAGCCCGACCTCATGCTCTTTGACGAGCCCACCTCGGCGCTTGACCCCGAGATCTCTGGCGAGGTCCTCGAGGTCATGCGGCGTCTGGCGTCCCAGGGCATGACCATGGTCGTGGTGACGCACGAGATGGCGTTCGCGCGCAGCGTATCCGACGAGGTCGTGTTCATGGACGAGGGCGTCATTGCCGAGAAGGGCAGTCCCGAGAAGATGTTCACCGACCCCGAGAAGCCCCGTACCCGCGAATTTCTCGCCCGCTACCTATGAGACAAGGGGACGGTCCCCCTGTCTCTCGTCTTGCAGATGCCCATTTTTCATGGTGAGTACCTTGTCATAGCGAGCTGCATGCGTCTTGTCTAAATGGTGCGTTACGGCAATTACGGTCACTCCATCAAGGGAAAGCAATGCGTCTTCCACTTGAGCTGCGGTGTTGCGATCAAGTGCTGAGGTTGCCTCGTCCACAAGAAGCGTTCGCTTGCTGTAAAGCAGTGCTCTTGCAATGGCGACACGCTGACGCTCACCGCTCGAGAGACGCGTGCCGTTCTCGCTAACAGGCGTGTCAAGTCCCTGCGGGAGTGCTGCTGCAGCATCATCGAGTTTTGCAAGGTGCATGGCTTGGGAGATGGCAGCGTCTGAGAAGCTACCTCCAAGCGTGATGTTCTCGCGTAAGGTTCCGTCAAAGAGAAATACATTTTGGTGGACAAAGGCAACGTCTGGTATTGCGTTGGCTTCACCATCAACAAGCAATGTTCCTGAGCTGGGCGCATGCATTCCAGACAGCAAGCCGAGTAGGGTAGACTTGCCACAGCCGCTCTGCCCACAGATGGCATATTTGCGTCCCGCGTCAAAGCGTGCAGTGCAGTTCTTTACTACTTGTGTGTCGTTCCCGTCATACGAGAAGGATGCATGATCGAGAGCAAGTGAATGATCTACCTGGTGAGTTGTGGCATCGGTATCACTGTGAGCAGCCCCATCAAGCTCAGCAAGTCGATCCAAGATGGGGTAGGTTGCCTTTAGCTTGCTAAGCTTATTAGAAAGCTCTGTTGCTGGCGAGATGACGCTTCCTGAGAGCTGCGTAACCGCCACTACGCTGCCGATAGTCACAAAGCCCTTTACCACAAAGATGCCCGTGATGCCCATGATGATGAACTGTACGGCTACACCAACGACACCTGAGAATCCACTGATACACACCGTCGTTCTGGTGAGACTCTCTTTATGACCCTGTAGAAATTTAGCGGCTTCATTCAGCTTCTCGAGGATAAACGACTCTGCGTGGAACGATTTTATAACCTCGTTACCTTGGGCTGTGTCGCGCACTCGTCCGTTGTAGGCTGCAGTGTCGGAGATAATTTGTTGCTGCTGGTCAGCTAGACGCTTACTAAATAGCTGCGGAACCAGGGTAGGGAGAGCCATTCCTATGAGTGAAATCAATGCAATGAGCGGATTAAGGCATACCAGCAGAACGCAACCGATTGCTATGCTGAAAGCAGCATTCAATATGTCTGCCATTCCTCCCAGCCAGTCATTCTCAAGCGTGTCCATACTCTGTCCGAGAAGTGTGAGTTGATCTGCGCTACTGGAGGTCCCTGCAGTATTTTTGAACAATAGACCACGGGAAGCACCTTCGCGAATGCCAACCATGACATTCTTAATAATGGATGCCTTAAGATAGCCCACAATCACGCTTAGAATCCCAACTATAAGGGCATACAGGCAGGCAATAAAGATGAGGTGCAGCAATGCAGAGAGGTCACCCGTTGTTGCCGAATTGGAGATGGTGTCAAGCAGCAAGCTCAGCAGAAGGGCGACGCCCATAACCATGGCGCAGAGTAGAAAGTTGAGAAGACAGAGACCTGCTAGCTTACCGGCGCTGGCGTATCTTCTGATGTATGACAATCCCTGCATGGTCTCCCCTTCAGTCGCTAAACATAAATGCAGTTGTATGCCGTTAGGAATCCGCTGGCAGAGAGAGGCCTTGCCAGCGGATTGATGAAGCTAATGCTTGATGATAATGACGACCCAGCCACTATTGACTTGCCCTGACAGATGCTCTGCTTGCCCCTTCATGTTCAACGCCCCCTTACGCCAACAATGGAATCATCGCAAGGAGGCATGTCTCACTCCATATCAGAGCATGTAAGTTTTAAATTACTCGAGATGTTAAGTACTGGATACTGAGCACCTAGTATCTCTGAGCATCGCCGCCTAGAGCTCTACATCCATGTGCTCTTGAGCCCATGAGCGGATGTCTTGTGCATAGTCATCTTTGTCGCAGAGATCAAGGTAGTCGGCAACCGTGCGCATCATGTGCGTAGCTGCAGCAACGTCGCCTTCTCTGAACTTTGCACGGGCAAGGCCGGCAAGAATGATGGGCATCATAATGAGTTCTTCCTCGTCGAGGCTTCTTCTTCGTGCCTGCTGCAGGTAGAGGGTAGACTCGTCAAAATGCTCGCGTTTCTCCTCGATAATCGCAAGATTAACCATTACGTTGAGCCATGCAGTAAGGAACCGGTGGCCTTGTGCCTGTTGTCGTTTTAACGAGAGAAGTATTTCCTCGCTAAGACGAACTGCTTCAATGTCACGTCCTGCATAGTACAGGGCCGCAACCATGTGCGAGAGAATCTGCGCCTCGGTAGGAGAGAGCAATTCGTCGCGTAGGTCGCTTGGATCAATACCTGGCTTTGTGAGTCTTAGCCCCTGCTCTAACAGGGTAAGGGCGCGCATGGCATCGGTGGGGGTGCAGCCATTTCTAAGCATAGATGCACCATCGACTTCAAGGAGTCTTTGTCGTTCGGTGGCAGGCGAGCCATCGTCGATACTCGTCTGCAGCTCCTCAAGTAGAGCTCTGCCGCGCCTTGCGTCGAGACCATCGAAAGCGAGCCATGCATTCTGAATGCGCCTGTCAAATTCTCGCTGCTCTTTGCTGCCGGCGTTAACGTCAAAGAGCTGGTAGCTGCTCATGCCCAAGCGGTCCATAAGTGCATCGAGCACTGCCTTCGAGGGTGTTTGTCGCCCATTCTCTATGCGCGACACCGAGACGGGCGAGCAGATGCCCTCTGCAAGCTGTTCTTGCGTGAGCCCGCGTTCTTTGCGAAGCGTGCGAATGATGCCTCCAAGTGAATTCGCTGTCATATGCATGCCTCCCTTCGCGTGAGTGAAATGAGTGTGGGCCCATGCTTTTGACGGAATGGCCGTGCTTGACGCAATAGAACGTCGTTGCATCTCTACGATACGCTACTCTTGGAAATATGAGTCTTGCGCCAAACCAATTCCCTTGGAGGAGCCCGGGAGGAAAGATGCTGGACGGATTCGTGAAGGTCGCGGCAAGGACGCCCGAGGTCCGCGTTGCCGACGTGGAGTACAACACCGCCTCCTGCCTGCGTCATATTGAGGCCGCCGCCAAAGACGGCGCGCGCGTCATCGTGCTTCCGGAGCTCTGTACAACGGCCTACACCTGTGAGGACCTCTTCTGGCAGGACGCCCTTCTCAACGCGGCCGAGAAGGCCGTGGCTACCATTGCCCGGAAGACCTCCCGCCTGGACGCCCTTGTGCTTCTCGGCACACCCATGCGCGTGAATGCCAAGCTCTACAACTGCGCCGTTGTCCTCGCGCATGGATGCGTGCTGGGCACTGTTCCCAAGCGGGCCATTCCTACCTATAACGAGTTCTATGAGTCTCGCCACTTCTCGGTGGGGTCAGATGCCTGCGTGTCTGTGGATTTTGCGGGCTTCTCGGGCGTGCCTTTTGGCACCAAGCAGCTCTTTGCCTGCAACGAGCTCCCACAGCTGGTAGTTTCCGCCGAGATTTGCGAGGACCTCTGGATTCCCAATCCGCCCTCAACCGAGCACGCACTGGCGGGCGCCACGCTGATCTGCAACCTCTCGGCCTCCAACGCAATCGTAGGCAAGGCAGGTTACAGGCGCAGCCTCGTGAGCGGGCAGTCTGCGCGCCTCATCTGCGGCTATGTGTACGCCTCGGCTGGCGACGGCGAGTCCACGCAGGATTTGGTCTTTGGCGGGCACGACATGGTTGCCGAGAACGGTCGTATGCTCGCGGAGGCTCAGCCCTTTGGTGGCGGTGCCGCCACAAGCGAGGTGGACGTGGCCTTCCTCTGCGAGGAGCGCCGCCGCATGTCCACCTTTGTCGCCGCGCCGGCACCCGAGGCGGCGGGCTACACGGTCACGCACTTCTCGCTTACGCCCAGCCGCACCACGCTCACGCGCTTTGTTGACCCCCATCCGTTTGTGCCCGCAGATGCCGAGCGTCGTGCCGAGAGGTGCGAGGACGTCCTGAGCATCCAGGCCCGCGGCCTAGCCAAGCGCCTTGCGCACACACGCTCGAGCCACGTGGTGATTGGCGTCTCGGGCGGGCTTGACTCCACGCTTGCCCTCTTGGTGTGCGTTCGCGCGTTCGACCTGCTCGACCTGGACCGTACGGGCATCATTGCGGTGACCATGCCTGGGTTTGGCACTACGGGCCGCACGCATGGCAACGCCACCACGCTTGCGGCTGCCCTTGACTGTGACCTGCGCGAGGTCAACATTTCCGACGCCGTGCGCCAGCACTTCTCCGACATTGGCCACGACGAGTCCATGCACGACGTCACGTATGAGAACTGCCAGGCGCGCGAGCGCACCCAGGTGCTCATGGACATTGCAAACCAGGAGGGTGGCCTGGTGGTTGGAACCGGTGACCTCTCCGAGCTGGCGCTTGGCTGGGCTACGTACAACGGTGACCACATGTCGATGTATGCGGTCAATGCCAGCGTGCCCAAGACCCTTGTGCGGCATCTTGTTCGCTACGTGGCCGATACCTGCGGAAACGACGAGGAGTCCCACGTTCTCTACGACGTTCTGGACACGCCCGTCTCGCCAGAGCTTCTGCCTGCCGAGAAGGATGGCGCCATCGCCCAACGCACAGAAGACCTTGTCGGTCCTTATGAGCTGCACGACTTCTTCCTGTACGAGGTCCTGCGCCGGTGCGCGCCGCCGCGCAAGGCGTATCGGCTGGCGCGCCATGCGCTTGGGGACACCTATGACGATGCCACGATTCTCAAGTGGGAGAAGACCTTCTACCGGCGCTACTTCGCGCAGCAGTTCAAGCGCAGCTGCCTGCCGGACGGACCGAAGGTAGGTTCGGCGGCTGTCTCCCCCAGGGGAGATTTGCGCATGCCGTCCGACGCTTGCGCCACGCTTTGGCTGCGCGAACTCGAGGGCCTGTAAGAAGACGGGCCCACGGCGATGCGGGCCCGCGTTTCTCGGTGTGGGGTGTGTCGCGTGCGGCGCTACTCAAATACGATCGCGCCGGTCTCTGCGTCCATGGACCTCACGACGGCCAGCGACTGAACGTCGAAGCCCCTCTCGCGCAGGCGCATGCCGCCGGGCTGGAAGCCCTTCTCGACGGCGATGCCGATGCCCTCGACAATGGCGCCTGCCTGCTCGCAGATCTCGATGAGGCCGTCGAGCGCGCATCCGTTGGCGAGAAAATCGTCGATGATGAGGACGTGCTCACCCTTGTCGAGGAAACGCTTGGCGACAATGACCGTGTTGTCGTTGCCGTGGGTGTAGCTGTGCACGCGTGCCACGTACTGCTTGCCATCGAGGTTGATGGACTGCGACTTGCGCGCAAAGACCACCGGAGCGTTGCCAAAGCGCGTGGCTGCGACGCAGGCGATGCCAATGCCAGACGCTTCGATGGTCAGAATCTTGTCGACGGGCCTGCCGGCAAAGCGTCGCGCCCACTCGTCACCCATATCCGCGTAAAGCGCGACATCGCACTGGTGATTGAGAAAGCTATCGACTTTGAGTACGTTGCCCTCGCGGACGATGCCCTCCTGCTTGATCCTCTCCTCGAGCTCACGCATGCAATCCCCGTTCCCTTGGCGCCTAACGTGCGTTCCATTGTACGCATTACGAGCATAGTTAATACCTGCGAGCTGCGGCGTATGAGAATGCGCCTCCGGCGTCACCGTGCCCGACGCACGTCTGCGCCCGACGCGACCCGCATCCATGGTTCCAACCCAGTTAGAAAATCTAAGTCTCAATTGGAAGATTTTTCTCATCGCGACGGTATAACCTCAATCGGATGGGTACATAGATGGACGTTGGATTGGATGACAGGACCACACGTCCGTCATCACAGGTTCAAGCGCCGCACGGCGCCCTAAAAGGAGGTTCTTGGTTATGACTCTTAAGCCGCTGGGAGACCGCGTTCTCGTCAAGCCCGCACCCAAGGAGGAGAAGACCTCTTCTGGTCTGTACATCTCCTCGGGCGCTCAGGAGAAGCCGCAGCGCGGTAAGGTCGTCGCCGTGGGCGAGGGCAAGCGCGATCAGGATGGCAACCGCATCCCCGTTGACGTCAAGGCGGGCGACGAGGTGTTCTACGGCAAGTTTGGTGGCAACGAGGTCAAGGTCGACGACGAGGACTTCCTGCTCCTCCGCGCGGATGACATCTACGCCATCATCGAGGAGTAGCTCGCATAGAGTCGAGATGCTAGCTGGTAATTCACCCATCAGGGTTTATCTGGAAGGACAAGCACAACATGGCTAAGGACATTGTTTTTGGCACCGACGCCCGCACGAAGCTGGCCAAGGGCGTGAACACCCTCGCTGACGCCGTCACCACCACGCTCGGCCCCAAGGGTCGCTACGTCGCGCTCCAGCGCTCCTATGGCGCCCCCACCATCACCAACGACGGCGTTTCTGTCGCCAAGGAGATTGAGCTCACGGACCCCATCGAGAACATGGGTGCCCAGCTGGTGAAGGAGGTCGCCACCAAGACCAACGACA
>NZ_DBHHPX010000012.1:0-68566 GCF_057241865.1 Tractidigestivibacter sp. | reverse complement strand
CGGTCATGGCGGCGAACGCCGCGAATATGACCCACAGCATGATACGTGCGAACATGTCGCTCACCTCGAACTCTTCCGCTTGGCCCCTTACCCATTATATACCTGACGGCCCTTGCCCCCCATTCGGGCTGCGTGCCCTTCTCCGTGGCGTCCCCGTTGGCCATCGTCGGCATCTTGCGGGCGGCCTTGGCCGTTGTGGCAGACATAATCGTCCGTGGAGTCCGGAAGCGGCGCAGAGAGAAGAGCGCCCCCTATGGAATGATGCGGTCAGAAAAGAGAGGCCCGGCTCATCAGGAGCCGAGCCGCCTGTGTACGGAAGCGTGTTTTCTGAGCCTACGTCAGCCGATGGAGACCGACCCATTGCCAGAGGGTGACGGGGGCACCGCCCATCAGCACGTTCGTGCCATCGAGCTCCGCCTTTATCGTGTCGTGATAGGCAGGAATCCAGACGAAGTGGCCGATGTAGCGCTGGGGCTGGCCGAACTTGTCATGGTAGCGCCCAGTCTCGTCCTCGATGTGGTCGAAGCAGGTGATATGCACGTCTGTGGCGCCGAGTTTCTTGAGTCTCCCATAGTCTGCCAAGGCATGGATATCTGCCGTCACAATCGGGTCGTCAGCAGACTGCACGAACCAGAGGGGCGTCTTGGCAATCGATTCCATCTCGTCGTCTGTTGCCAGGGATGCCACCCATGGTGCGCAGACGGGGACGCCTGCGGCAAAGAATCCCGGATAGTCTGCCACCAGTCTCATGGTCATGAATCCGCCGTTCGAGAGTCCGCCCACGTAGATGCGCTCGTGGTCGATATTGGGATGCGCTTCTATGAACTCGTCGATCAAGGTCTTCAGCGCCTTCGTGTAGATGGACTTGTTGTCATCTGCGATTTCTCCCGAACCTGAGTCCATCCAGTAGGTCGGGCTCGAAGGGGCAAGGATGTAGGCGGCACCGCCGAGCTTTTCTTGGATGTCAGGGGAGGAGAGTGCCGTCACGCGGTTGCCCATGACGGTACGGTAGGGCTCCTGTCCCTCTCCTGCACCATGGAGCCAGACGAGGAGTGGTACCTTCTCGACAGGAGGAAGCGGACGTGCTGCACGTGCGGCATTGACGGCAACGAGATCGGGCGTGAAGAAGCCATAGTTCATATCGATATCGTCGAATATGCCGGTGCCGGTAAGGTCCCAGCCTGCAAGGTCGGGGCAGACATCTCCCGTATCGATATCAAACAGCATGCCTACAAGCGGAGCCTCGCCTGGCGTCTCTGCGGGAATCGCCTTCGTCTGCGTGATGCGGAAGCTCATTGCACGGATATAGCCACGGGTGAGCGCTCCATCGATCCTCTTTGTGAGGCGCTCTTCGGGGAGCTCGAGCGCGATGTAGGAGCCTTCTGCTTTGTGGTTGCCCTCTCCGTCAGAGGCATAGGCGGAGAGCACATCCACATAGCCCTTGGAAAGGAAGGCCTGCTTGTCGGTGTGATGCTCCTTTGCAAGCACCACTTCGCCGGTTTCTGCATCCTTGCGCTCCACATAGACGCTGAAGCCGTCCTTGTCTACAAACTCTGCTCGTACCTTCTCGGGGAGCTCGAGGATGAGCCTCGAGACATAGGGCCCCATATCGGCGGCCGAAGTGAAGGTCTTGTATCCAGCCATGCATATCCCCCTTCCTGTGCGGCAGGGCCAGCTCCCTGCCGACCCTGCACCGTCTACCCGCTGCTTGTTCTACCCAGATGGGTCAGCTATGGCAGCAGGCCTGCCGAAGGGCCGCCTGCCAGCCTGCGCGCTTGCTCTTCCTCATCGCGTCCGCCATCTGGGGCATGTAGGTCTCATGTCCGTACCGCTCGTGAATCGCATTCGTGGTCCAGAGGTCAGCTGCACGTCCTGCCACGAAGGCAGCGCCTGCAGCAGAGAGCTCGGCGAGCTTCGAGACCTCGACCGATGCTTTTGCCATGTCTGCCTGGAACTGCATGAGGTAGGCATTCTTCGTGACGCCGCCGTCAGCCCTGAGCGCCTCCAAGGCAAGGCCAGTATCGGCGCGGAGCGCATCGAGCACATCCGCTATCTGGTAGGGAATGCACTCGGTGCAGGCCTTCGCGATCTCTGCCCTACCGGTGAGCGTCGTGACGCCCGTGAGCATGCCCGTGGCGGCGCTGTCCCACCAGGGGGCGCCGAGGCCCGTGAATGCAGGGACGAAGTAGCTCCTGTCGTTCGGGTTGGCCTCGCGGATGAGCCCCTCGAGCTCGTCAGGGCTCTGAATCATATGCACCCGGTCCTTCAGCCAAGTGACGACGGCACCTGTGTAGTTGAGGTTTCCCTCGAGCACATAGGAGAGCTTCCCTTCGAGGCTCCAGGCAATGCTCGAGACAAGGCCATGCGTGTTCCGGATGGGGGCATCTCCTGCCATGAGCATGACAGAGGAGCCGGTACCGTAGGTTGCCTTCACCTGTCCCGGCTTAAGGCAGTCCTGGGCAGCAAGCGCCGCCTGGGAGTCTCCGAGCATCGCATGGAGCGGGATGGGATTTGAGAGCGTGCCGTTGAAGTCCGAGACGCCGAAGAGGGCATCGGACGGCAGCACCTTAGGGAGCGCTGCACGGGGAATGCCGAAGAGATCGAGGAGCCCTTCGTCCCATTGAGCTGTCTCGAGGTTCAGGAGCTGCGTCCTTGTGGCATTCGAAGGCTCTGTCACGAAGGGATGGCCTTCGCAGAGGCTGTAGGCGAGCCAGGAGTCGATCGTGCCGAAGCAGAGCGTGCCGGCCTTTGCAGCTTCAGCGACTGCCGGCACGTTCTTGAGCATCCAGGACATCTTTGCTGCCGAGAAGTAGGGAGAAAGAGCGAGGCCCGAGCGCCCCTGGACGAACTCTACGGCTCCGGGATGTGCCTCTTCCAGCTCGTCGTAGAGCGCAGCGGCGCGTCCGTACTGCCAGACGATTGCGTGTGCCAGGGGACGTCCTGTGGTCCTGTCCCAAGCAAGGCAGGTCTCGCGCTGGTTCGAGATGCCGAAGGCAGCGATGTCTTCGGCTGTGGCTCCTGCGTCTGCCATCACGGCTGCCACGCAGGAGCAGACGTTTCGGAGGACCTCCTCTGCGTCATGCTCGACCCAGCCGCGCTCATCCACATACTGGGTATGGGGATGGGAGGTCTTCGTAAGAAGGGAGCCGTCTTCCTCGAAGAGGAGTGCCTTCGTGCCCTGTGTGGACTGGTCTATCGCAAGGATTAGCCCGCCCATCGCTACTGTGCTGCCTTCCCGAGAAGCTGTGTGGCAGAGGAAGCGATGCCTTCTGCATCGAGACCGTAGTAGGCAAAGACTTCCTTCGAGGTGCCGGTCACGACCGGGGCATCGGGAAGCGAGAGGTTCTGGACAAGGCGGGGGCAGGAGGAGGCGACCGTCTGGGCGACGCGTGCACCGAGGCCTCCATAGGGCGAGTGCTCCTCGACGGTGAGGACAGCCTTCGCATTCTGGGCAGCCTTCACGACCGCCTCCTCGTCGAGCGGCCTCACGCAGTACATGTCGAGGACGGCGGCAGAGATGCCCTGCCTCTCGAGGAGAACGGCAGCATCAAGCGCGGAGCGCACGAACTCGCCGGTGGCGACGATTGCGATGTCGGTACCCCCTTTGAGCCAGGTTGCCTTGTCCATCTCGAAAGGGCAGGAATCCTCGCTGTAGACGTCCTCGACAGCATTCCTGCCGACGCGCACGTAGGCAGGCTTTGTGTCTTCGAGAAGGGCACGGATGAGCCTGGCGGTCTGGAAGCGGTCGCTTGGCAGATACACGCGCATGTTCGGTATGGCAGACATGGCAGCGATGTCCTGTGCCGAGTGATGGGACATGCCGAGCGCACCATAGGAGATGCCGCCGGAGATGCAGATGAGCTTCACGTTCGTGTCAGAGTAGGCGCAATCGACCTTTGCCTGCTCGTAGGAGCGGGTCGTGAGGAAGCTTGCGGGGCTTGCTGCGAAGGGCTTCTTGCCGCAGGAGGCAAGGCCGGCAGTGATGCCGACAAGGTCCTGCTCGGCGATGCCGACCTCGATGGCCTGCTTCGGGAACCTGTCAAAGAAGGGCGCAAGCGAGGCCGAGCCCCTCGAGTCGGAGCAGAGGACACAGACATCCCTGTCTTTTTCGGCAGCTTCCATCAGCACATCACAGATGGCCTGCTTGTTCGCGATCTTGTTAGGCATGGCACTCCTCCTTGTGCGCGGCGAAATCGGCCGAGATC
Source organism: Tractidigestivibacter sp. (assembly GCF_057241865.1). Taxonomy (NCBI): domain Bacteria; kingdom Bacillati; phylum Actinomycetota; class Coriobacteriia; order Coriobacteriales; family Atopobiaceae; genus Tractidigestivibacter; species Tractidigestivibacter sp. The sequence goes on along the minus strand of NZ_DBHHPX010000012.1, from coordinate 64,361 downwards.
TGGGCATGCTCTTCTGCCGTCGGCAGGTGGTGGTGCCAGGATGCCTTGTCCTCCATGATGGGGGAGCCAAAGCCCTTCGTGGCGTTGGCAATGATCACGGTCGGCTTGCCCTTCGTCTCCTTTGCGAGTGTGAAGGCTGCATCGAGCGCCGCGATATCATTGCCGGGAACGGAGAGGACGTTCCAGTCGAAGGCAGCCCAGCGCTCTTCCTGGGAGTCCTGTCTCATGACATCCTCGGTGGAGCCGGAGATCTGGAGACGGTTCCTGTCCACGAGGGCACAGAGGTTGTCGAGCTCGTAGCTGCCGCCGGACTGGCGCCCTCCCAGACAGAGCCTTCTGCGAGCTCGCTGTCGCCCATGAAGACGTAGGTGCGGTACTTCCGGCCATCCATCCGGGCGGCAAGCGCCATGCCCACAGCGACGGGAAGGCCATGTCCCAGAGAGCCCGAGTTCGTCTCGATGCCGGGAAGCTCGTTGTTTGGGTGTCCGATGTAGGGGCTCTTGAACTTCGAGAAGCGTGCCTTCACGTCATCGAGGTCGAGGAAACCCTTGTGGCAGAGCACGGCGTAGTAGGCCTCCATCGCATGGCCCTTGGAGAGGACGAAGCGGTCGCGGTCGGGATCGTCCATCGTCTCGGGCGTGATGTTGAGGTGATTGGCGTAGAGCACCAGCAGCGCATCCATGATGGACATGTCACCGCCGATGTGGCCGCCGCCACCCGCCATGATGATGTCCACACAGTCCTGGCGCAGCTCCCAGCGCAGGCGTTCCAGCTCGGCAATGTCCGCCACCCTACTCTCCCCTCAGATAGGCCTTGACGTCTTCCTCGATTGGGTCGTAGAGGTCAGGCTGGATTCCCAGATACTTGCAGGCCTCGTAGAGCACAGGCACGACATCGTCGTGGATGCCGGCACAATGATGGATGTAGGGACCTTCCACGATCTTTGCCTCGAGGCGCTTGATGTTTGCCACGCGGACCCAGAGGTAGGTGCCCATGCCCTTGGGGCCATCGATGCCTTCTGCCGTGCCGAGCAGGAGCGAGTACTTGCCGTTGTCGCCGTCGAAGCGGGCAAGCGTGACCTCGCCGTGCCTTGCCTCTGCCGTGAGGGCGCCGTTGTGGTCGAAGGCCAGCGGGGTCGTGATGGCTGGCTTTTCCTGCGCCACAGAGCAGGGCCAGGGTCCGCAGTGCTGCAGGAGCTCGCCATTCGGATCGTCCGGATGGCGGATGGTCCAGTCGGCAAAGAAGGAGCGCTTGCGGCCCATGTCTGCTGCCTCGATCATGAGGGAGGTGATGGCACCATGGACATCGGTCTCACAGGTGATTGGCGTGCCCTCCTCGTTGAGTATCGAGTTCGCGGCACACGGCATCACATGGAGCTCGTGCTGGAGCTCGTTCCAGCACTGGATGCAGCCGGCCGTGCAGTGATACTTCTTGAGCATGCGGCGCATGGCCACTGCCATGGCAGCGATGGTGCGTACCTGCTCGTCCGTGCAGCTCTGCTCGAAGTGCTCGGCAATCCGGGCAAGTTGCTTCTCGACGTCCGAGGTGCCGTCCCCGGCGTCTTCTGCCGGCGCCGCCTTCACGCCACGCCGGCACGCACGCCTGCAGACTGTCCTCCGCCGCCAAGCCGAAACATCGATGTACGGGCCGTGCTTCTGCACGGTATCCGAGGATATGAGAATGGGCAGGGATGCCCGCATGTCTCATGCTGCAGGACGCGTCCGCAGCGGCATTCGACGAACATCGTTCATCCTTGCAGTTCAGGAAGCCTCAGAGGCACCTGTTCCACGACCGCATTGCCGCTTGACAGGGGTTCGGGTCATATGAGGAATGGCGCATGAATCAGCTCATGAAAGTCCACGAACGCAATCTCCTGCGGCGACACAATCGATGCGACAGGAGGTCGCCGGCTCCCGCTACTCCTTGGCCATTTCCCAGCCGGTGATGATGGTCATAGCCATGCAGAAGAGCGTGAGAACTGCGAAGTACCTGTGTGCCTTCATGGAAACCTCCCGTATGTTGGTGATAGGCATGAGTCTAAGCTCAGGACCTACCTGTGCGGCTAGCCCTTTCGGACGCATTGGATTTGTCACCCGTGGTGCCGGTGACCACATGCCTCCTACAGGTCGTCTACGTACAGGTCGTCTACGAGTGCGGTCGACTTGGCATAGGCCGTGGATCGCGCCTCGAAAAAGTCCGTCTTCACCATGTTGGCGTTGCTGTATTGCGAAACCCACGCCATGTCCGTCGACTCCTCGACAAACTCCGGTCAAAAGGTGCCAAAGCTATGGAAGCTCCAGCTCAGATTCCCCAGGTAGTGGATGTAGTCAGAGACCTACTGGCCCGTGAGGCCAGGGATGTCCTCGCCAATAGCGTAGGCGCCCCACGTAATCTCCTGGCGTACGTCCTCCACAAGCATCTCCTGCGGCTCGGCCACGGCAGCCTCGGAGAAGATCTGCGGCTCTTCTCGCTGCAGCTCCAAGATCATATTGCGGAAAGCCAGAGGTGGGTGTTCTCGTCCAGATTGATGTAGCGAATCTCCTGCGCGCTACCAGGTATCTTGTCGTTTCTTGCCAGGCTGTAGAAGAATATGAAGTCCGAGTAGAAATGCACGCCCTCAAGGATGAAGTTCGCCATCATCACGCGCAGCAGCGCGGGTGCGCCCCTGCGCTCCTGGAACTCGTTGTAGAGGTTGCCGATGAAGGTGTTTCTCGCCAGCAGGTGCTCGTCGGTTTTCCACTGATAGAGGATGTCGTTGCGCTGTTCGGGGCTGCAGATGGTGTCGAACATGTACAAGTAGCTCTGCGAGTGCACGCACTCCTGGAACGTCTGGATGTGCAGGCACAGGTTCACCTCGTTGGCCGTGATGTACTCGCCCGCGTTGGGGAGGCTGGCGTTTGACTGCAGCCGGGACTTGGCCTAGTTGGAGCCGCTCTCGCACTCCCTGACCTCGAGCGCCTTGCTCCGCACGCAGTAGATGGTCTTCACGCTATCGCGCCAGGCCTCGATGGCGGGGTGGTTGATGCGCTCTGATGCGTTCGGACACACGAAGACGGGCCCAGGATTAGCCCAGGCCCCGCACGAGAACGTGAGAACTCCGCTGCTAGCCGCGCGGCATCTCCACAAGCTGCGCGTTTGCCGTCTCGTCATCCCCGGACTCGAGGGTTGCGAGCGAGCGGTAGAGCCATGCGGTGGCATCAGGCGAGAGGGTCTCGGCGTCTGCGCCGGCAGCAAAGGTGAGCAGCGCATCGAGAAGCTGCCTGCCGGCAGGGGAGAGAACGGCGATGTCTGTTCCGGCGTGGGCGGGCACGCCGCGATGTCCGCTCACGTGCTCAACAAAGCCGCGCACCTGGTCAAGGTGCTGCGGAAGGTCGGCAGGGGGCTCGGCAAGGCCGGCGGCGCTGAGGGCGTCAACCACAACCTGCGCGGGGGTCCCACAAGGGACAAAGCCGGGCGCGTCGTCCATTGCTGCCGTGATGGTTGCACCGAGGGCAACCGTTGCCCCGGCAAGCTCGCTCTGCATTTCGTTCATGTGCTGCTCCTCTACGAGATACGGTTTGGTGGAGTCAGGATACGAGAGTAAAGACCAGCGCACTGTTGTAGTTGCAACTCCTACTGCAAATCGTCGTGGGCGGGCTAGGACTGGCGACGAGCCATGCCGCCGTGGTCTCCGGGATGCCGACGGAGCCGCGGTGTTTCAGCTGGGCTCGTGGCCTGCGGTTTCTTTGCCTGGGAGCGCTGCTTCGGCGTAGCCTTTCTGCGCTGGCGGGTGGCCTTGGGCTTTCTGGTCGGTGCGCCTTCCTTTGTCGGGCGATCCTTCTTGGTCCCGCGCCGCGGCTGCGCGCCCCTCTCGCCTGACGTGCGGGCAACGCGCGCCGCCTTGCGCCCATCGGCGATCTTCTTGCGCTCCTTCTTGCCGGGGAGGATGTCGGTGGGCTTGCGGTCGGGGTCAAGCCTTAGGGGGTCGTCTCCCAGCGAGACGCCTTGGGCGCGCGGGTAGATGGGGATGTTCCTGCCCATGAGCTGCTCGATGTCGCGCAGGTCGAACTCCTCTTCCGGCGAGGCAAACGTGAGCGCCCATCCGTACTCGCCGGCGCGCCCCGTGCGGCCAATGCGGTGGATGTAGTCCTCGGCGTCGCTGGGGACGTCGAGGTTTGCCACGTAGGCAACGTCGGGGATATCGATGCCGCGCGCAAGCACGTCTGTGGCGACAAGGACACCCACCTCGCCATCCGAGAAACGCTTGAGCGCGCTTGCCCGCTGGTTCTGGCTGCGGTTTCCGTGGATGGGCGCGCATTCGACGCCCGCCTTGCGCAGGCGTCGGCACACGGCGTCGGCACGGTGCTTGCCGCGCGTGAACACGATCACGCGTTCGGACCCCTCGCGGTGCAGCACCTCTACCAGCGCGGAGACCTTCGCCTCGTACGAGATGGGAAGCACAAACTGCTCGATTGTCTCGGCGGCTGTGCCCTTGTGGGCAATCTCCACGCGCACGGGGTCGTGTACCAAAGATTTTGTGTTGTCCAGCACGTCGTCGGAGAGCGTTGCCGAGAAGAGCAGCGTTTGGCGGCGGGTTGGCGTGTGCGACACGATGCGGCGCATGTCGGGGAGAAACCCCATGTCGAGCATGCGGTCCGCCTCGTCGAGGACAAGCACCTCTACCTGCGAGAGGTCGCAGTCGCCCGAGCCAATGAGGTCGATCAGGCGCCCGGGCGTGGCCACGAGCAGGTCGCATCCGCTGTGGAGCGCTGCACGCTGCGGCTCGTAGGAGACGCCGCCCACAAGCACCGTTGCCGTGTGCCCCGTGTGCGTGCAGATGGCCTTTGCGACGTCCTCTATCTGGGCGGCAAGCTCGCGCGTGGGCGTGACCACGAGCATGAGCGGACCCTTGCCATGGGCTGCGTGGCCGAGGCGGTCGAGCGTGGGGAGAAGAAACGCCGCTGTCTTGCCGGTGCCCGTCTGGGCTGCCGCCATAACGTCTTGACCTGCGATGACACAAGGGATCGATGCCGCCTGCACGGGCGTGGGGGCCACGTAGCCCATGTCTGCAACGGCGGCGATCGCGCGCTCGGAGAGTCCGAGGACGTCGAAGGCGGTGGGGAGGTTCTTCTCGGCGTGCGAAGCGTTCTTGTTCTGGCTTTGGTGGCGCTTGGCCATGTGGCGGTGCTCCTATCAACTGCGGTTGCGTGCAGTTGACAAGCTTACGCGATTCCTGCGCCCCACACGAAAGAGACAAGGGACAGCCCCTCTGTCTCATTTTCTAATGTTGTGGTGACAACAGTTCATTATGGTTAACACTCCTATACTGCAATGCGAGAAGACAAATGGCCGCAGCCCACGCCGCAGCCACTTAGCTAGGAGGCACACATGGCCACAGACCTCGACCTTTCCAAAAGCGTCCACGACCTCGCGCAGGAGAATCCCGGCTTCACCGACGTGATGGCAGGCCTCGGCTTCACCGACATCGCCAAGCCTGCAGCGCTCACCACCGTTGGCCGCATGATGACCGTGCCCAAGGGTTGCGCCATCAAGGGAATCTCCCTCGAGGATGCCGTGCGTGCCTTCAAGGAGGCCGGCTTCACGGTTTCGGGCGTCGCGCCGGTGCCGGCGTCCGCCGTCGCTCCGGCACCTGCCACAACCCCTGCGTCGGAAGCCGCTGCACCCGCCCCTCGCGGCCAGAAGGTCGAGGGCCTTGACGAGGAGGGACGCGCCAAGCTGCTGCAGAGCTATGTCGCGCGCCTCTCGGCCGGCGAGCCGCTCGAGTCCGTGCGCGCAGACTTCGTGGCCAACTTCGAGGGCGTAGACGCCGGGGAGATTGCCCGAGCCGAGCAGGGCCTCATCCAGGGCGGCGCGAAGATTGACGACGTGCAGCGCCTGTGCGACGTGCACTCCGCACTCTTCCACGGTGCCACGCGCGAGGAGCGCATCGCCAACGCCGAAGACGCCGTGATGGACTCGCTCGCCAAGGGTGCGAACGACTTCACCACCAGGGTGCTCTCGCGCATGCCAGGCCATCCGGTTCGCGTCTTTACCCTGGAGAACCAGGCCATCTCTGCCCAGATTGAGCGCACGCGTGCGGCGCTTGCCGGCACGGGCGCAGCAGACGAGCTGCGTACCCTATCCAAGCTGGGCATTCACTACGCCAAGAAGGGCGACCTCATCTACCCTGCGCTCAAGGTGCGCCACGGCTACTCCGGTCCGTCGGACGTCATGTGGGGTGTGGATGACGAGATTCGCGCAGAGTTGCGCGCGCTTCTCGACGCAAGCGACCATGACGCGGGATGGCACGAGCGCGTCGAGAAGGTCCTCACCCGCGCCGAGGAGATGGTCTACAAGGAGACAAACATCCTGCTCCCGCTGTGCGCCCAGAACTTCACCAATGACGAGTGGCTGCAGATGTACGCCGACATGAGGGGCTATGACCTGTGCCTCATCGACGATGCTGGCACATGGGGGATAGGCGAGGACTTCATCCAGCGCCGCGCCGCGTCCTCCGGGACTGCGCCCGCGGCCTCCACGCCCGGCGAGATTCGCCTTACTACCGGCCACTTCACGTCCGAGCAGCTCGACGCCATGCTCAACACCATTCCGCTCGAGATCACGTTCATCGACGGTCAGGACGTCAACCGCTACTGGAATGATGACGGCGAGAAGAAGCTCTTCAAGCGCCCGTCGTCGGCGCTGGACCGCGAGGTGTGGTCGTGCCATCCTCCCAAGGTGCAGCCCATGGTGAGAGGGGTGATTTCTTCGCTCAAGAGCGGCGAGCAGGACTCCGTTGACATCTGGATGCAGAAGGAGGGTGAGCCCGTGCTCGTGCGCTATATGGCCGTTCGCGACCGCATGGGCGCCTACCTTGGCACCATGGAGGTCGTCCAGCGCATGGGGTTTGCCGAGAAGCACTTTGCATGAGACAAGGGGACTGTCCCCTTGTCTCATGCGCTACCATGTAGCCTGGCCACGCGGGCGGCCCTCCAAGCAGTCCCAGGTAAAACCTGCTTGTCAATCCAAAACCGGGAGAAGCGCATGCTCAGGCAAACCCTTGAGGACTACAAAGTCCTCCTCAGAAGCATCCCCAGTGCGACTGTCACCCTCTTTGTGGTGAGCGTCATCGTGATGAACCTCCTCGCGAACAAAGAGCTGGTATCGCTACCATGGCTCGCACTCGACTGTGGCTTCTGCGTGAGCTGGGTGAGCTTTCTCTGCATGGACATGATCTGCAAACGCTTTGGCGCCAACGCATCCATCAAGGTGAGCCTTCTCGCCCTTGCAATCAACCTGGCGGTGTGCGTGCTGTTCTGGCTCGCGAGCATGACGCCGGGCATGTGGGGCGCCTACTACGACACGGGCAGCCTCCAGGTAAACGATGCCCTCAACGCCACGTTTGGCGGCTCGTGGTACGTGGTGGCGGGATCGTCTGTGGCCATGCTCTGCTCGTCTGTGACCAACTCGCTGCTCAACGAGGGCATCGGCCGCAGGCTCCGCAAGGACACGTTTGGCGCCTTTGCCCTGCGCTCCTACGCGAGCACGCTCGTTGGGCAGTTTGTCGACAACCTTGTGTTTGCGACCATTGTGAGCCACACCTTCTTTGGCTGGACGTGGCTGCAGGTCCTTACCTGCTCGCTCACGGGAGCCATCTTCGAGCTCCTGTGCGAGGTGTTCCTCTCGCCTGTGGGCTATCGCGTGGTGCGCGGCTGGGAGCGCGAGCGCGTGGGCGAGGAGTACCTGCACCTGCATGCCGCCAAGGCGACAGGGGCCGAGCAGTGAGTGCCGATAGGGGCCTGCCGCTCGACGCCGGCAGCCGCTCGCTTTCCGTGCTTGTCACGGGCACGTCGCGCGGCATCGGCCAGGCGACGGCGGGCCTCTTCCTGTCGCGCGGGCATCGCGTATGGGGGATGGACGTGTTGCCCGCCGCAATCGAGCACACCCGCTATCAGCACGTTGTTTGCGATGTGCGCAATCGTTCTGCACTGCCGGCCGGCATTGCGCCCGAGGTCATCGTGAGCAACGCGGGCGTGCAGGGCAGCGGGGCCGACATCGACGTCAATCTCAAAGGCGCTCTCAACGTATGCGAGCGCTACGCGTTTGAGCCAGGTGGTCGTACGCCTGCGCCGCAGGTGCGCGCCGTAGTGCTCGTGGGGTCTTCCAGCGGGCACACCGGCGCGGAATTCCCCGAGTACGCGGCGTCGAAGGGCGGCGTGCTTGCGTATGCAAAGAACCTGGCCCAGCGCCTTGCCCCGCAGGCAACCTGCAACAGCGTGGATCCGGGCGGGGTGCTCACCAAGCTCAACCGCCCCGTGATGGATGATCCTGCGCTCTGGGGGCGTATCATGGCCCTCACGCCGCTTCGCCGCTGGGCAACGCCTGGAGAGATTGCGGAATGGATCTACTTCGTTGCCGTAACCAACCGTTTCATGACGGGGCAGAACCTGCTCATCGACGGTGGCGAAGCGGGAGGTTTTGATTTCGTGTGGCCGGAGGACTAAGAGATATGAGCAATCTGCTCGATGCCATCGCCGAATCCGACGGGGACATCCGCGGCCGTGAGTTTGTGGGCGAGGACCTCTCGGGAGAGGACCTTGGGCATGTGGAGTTCGAGGACTGCACCTTTAGCGGGTGCGTTCTTGCCTCTGCGCGGACGGGTCGGCCGAGCCTCGAGCGCTGCACGCTTATGGGTTGCGACTTGGCAAACGTTGCGGGAAACACCGGCTTCTGGCGTGATACGAGGGTTGCCGACTGCCGGCTTGTGGGGGCCGACCTCCACAAGTCCGTCCTGGTGCGCACGCAGTTTTCGGGCTGCAACCTGTCGTACGTGGGGCTTGCGGAGTCCAAGCTCGAGCGCGTCTCATAGGGCAGCTGCGACCTGCGTGAGGCGTCCCTCTCGCAGCTTCGCATTCGCGGCTGGCTGCACCTCGAAGACTGCGACCTCACGCGCGCCGAGCTCTTCCAGACGCGCTTGGCGGGTGTCAACCTCACGAGCTGCAGCATCGCGGGCGTCCGCGTGGTGACGATTGTGTTGCCGCCTGCAACACAATCGTCGACGAATCTGTTGCGACCTGCGGCTCGTCACACATTCGTGCACGAATGTGTGACGGATAGAAGGGAGGCTGGCGAGAACGGCGCGAGGGCGGCTGGCGAGAACGGCGCGCAATCAGGGCGCCGCGCCCCCTCATTAGCGTCTCGGCAAAGGGGTATCCTCTTCTTTGTCAGGCCGACGGAAAACCCGTCGGGACGGCGGTCGACAGGGGAGTTGCGCATGGATGGGTTCAAGCGCTTCTGCATGTTCGTCTTCTCGCTGGCAGGGCTTTTGACCCTAGCGGCGTTCGCGCTCACATGGCTGGGACCCTGGACGGCCCAGGCATCGGCGCTCTTCGTGCTTCCGGGGTACTACACTGCGGTTGAGGTGCTGCTTCTCATTACGGTGGTGGGTCTTCTCATCCTGCTCTTCCGCTCGGTCTTTGCGCGGCGAGTACGCACCGTCGAGGTGACCACCGTCGACGGCGGTACCATCTCGGTCTCGCGTGATGCCATTGCGTCCCAGGCCAGGCATGTGGTCGAGGTAGACGGTGCCTGCTCGGCAGACCGCGTCTACGTGAACGCCAAGAAGAGCGGGCACATCCGCGTGCATGTGCGCGTCCTGCCGCACGAGAGCGTGGACGTGGTCCAGAAGGGCACCGAGCTCCACGACGAGCTGGTCCATGGTCTCGCGGCCGTGTGTGGCGACAAGCTCGAGGACGTGAGCCTCGAGTTCGTGGAGCCCAGGGAACCCACTGACACCCCCGTTGCGGGCAACGTGAGCGTGCCCACGCCCTCGCAGGCAGCACCTGCTGCTGAGGACCATCTCGCACCAGGGCCCGAGGTCGAGGCCCCCGCGCCGGAGGCCCCTGTGGCAGCATCCCAGACGGCATCCTATGGCGCCATTACGGTACCCATGAGCCCGGGACATGAGGGGTCGTCCGCCTCAGCAGACGATAAGCCCGCAGACAACCGGGATGGGGAGGCCTAGCCATGAGCGACGAGTTCAACAAGGCACCGCGGGCCAAGGTCGAGGCAGAGGCCCCGCAGGCGCAACGCGCCGACGAGCACGACGCCACGCAGGCGTCCACGGAGACTCCCCGTACCGACGCCACACCCGGGAAGACGACCCCCGAAGGCTCGCAGAGCGGCGTCGACAAGGTCTCCGCGTGGGTGAGTCGCACCTTCCCCGGCCACGAGAATGCCTTCTTGGGCGGCGTCTGCGGTTTGATCGTTGCAATCGTGATGGCGGCCATCGGATTTTGGCGCGCGCTGCTGCTCGTGCTTCTCGTGCTTGTCGGCGTGGCCATAGGCCAGAAGGCAGACGGCGACCCCAAGATCTGGCGCGCAATAAGCAAGCTCTTCAGGGATCACGAGATTCACTAGGCACGCGACTCACGCATCATGCCCACTATGCCGTAACATCGCAGTCATCAGTCCACATAAAAGGAGCGAGCATGGACACCGAGAATAGCGCACAGCAGGCCGAGGCTCCGGCAGAGACGGGCATCGTTGCCACCACGGCATCCACAGTCCCGAGTGAGCCTGTCCAGGTTCAGGACATCGACATCGCAGACGACTCCGATTCCGAGGACTCCCTCACGTTCTCCAACGGCGTGATCGAGAAGATCGTCGCCATTGCCATGCGCGACGTCCCCGGCGTAGTGGGCATGAAGGGCAGCTGGCTCAACCGCGTGCAGGATGCGTTTGGTGCCTCTGATACCACGAAGGGCGTGTCGGTTGAGGTCACGCCCGAGAGCGCCGTCAAGGTGAACGTCTCGGTGCTCATCGAGTACGGCGCCTATGCGCCGCAGGTCTTTGAGGACGTCAAGAAGGCCGTCGTGAAGCAGGTCACGGGCATGACCGGCCTGGAAGTTGCGGGCGTCAACCTGCGTATCGAGGACGTGCTCACGCCTGAGGAGTACAAGCGCAGCGTGGAGGCCGAGAGGGGCGCAGAAGAGTCCGCGCCCGTGGCCGGCACCGACGACGCTGACGCAGCCACTGCACGTGGCGGGAAGGCATAGCGCATGGGAGTTCGCAATGCCTGCGCCGTCGGCCTGGGACGGCTTGCGTCCTGGGGCCTGCGTCGTGTGCTCCACCGCAACGCATCGCAGATGCCGGGCAGGGTCGCCCTTGCGCTCGACCCTAATGCCATAGCGCACCTCGCGTCCAAGCTCTCCGAGGGCTCTATCGTGGTCTGCGGCACAAACGGCAAGACCACCACCAACAACGTGCTGGCCAACGCCATCGAGCGCTCGGGCAAGAGCGTGCTGTGCAACCGTGCGGGTGCCAACATGGCGGCTGGCGTTGCCGCCGCAATGCTTCCCGGCTCCGGCGCGGACTGGGCGGTGATGGAGGCCGACGAGCTCTCGACCGTCCACATCCTGCCCCAGCTGCGTCCTCGCTACCTGGTGCTGCTCAACCTCTTTCGCGACCAGCTCGACCGTGCGGGCGAGATAGACCACGTACAGGACACCATCGTCGCCGCGCTCGCAGCCTCGCCCAACACGACGCTTGTGGTGTGTGGGGACGACCCGCTCTCCGTGGGAGTGGCGCTACGCGCCCAGAGGGTTGGCACCAAGGTACTGACCTTTGGGATGGGAGAGGACCTTCGCCTTCCGCCCGACCGCGTGCCCGAGGCGCGCTTCTGCCAGGTCTGCGGAGCCGAGCTCACCTACGACTATCGTGCCTATGCCCAACTCGGCGCCTTTAGGTGCCCCAACGGCGACTTCTCCCGTCCCAAGCTGGACTTTGTTGCCACAGGCGTGCACGTGGACGCCCATGGCGTGGCCTTTGACGTGGCGTTTCCCGAGGGTGGCGCGGCGCACGTCTCGGCGGGCTTTGGCGGCGTGTACATGGTCTACAACCTGCTTGCGGCTGCGGCGGCGGCGCACCTTGCGGGCGTCGATGCCGCCTCGTTCCAAGCCGCGCTCGACGGCTACCATCCTGAGAACGGCCGCCTCCAGCACTTCATGGTGGGAGGCCGCGAGGTTGTGCTCAACCTGGCAAAGAACCCCACGGGCTTCAACCAGAACATCTCGCTGCTCCAGGCCGACGCCCGCCCCAAGGCCGTCTTCTTTGTGATCAACGACGACTTCAACGACGGCAAGGACATCTCCTGGATCTGGGATGTGGACTTTGAGCGGCTTCTTGGCGAGAAGGACCTCCTCGCCTTTGCGGGCGGCCACCGCGCCAACGACGTGCAGGTGCGCATGAAGTATGCGGGCATCAAGGCGCCCGTGGCGGCCACGGTCTCCGAGGTGCTGGGGCGTCTTGGCTCGGTACCCGTCGAGAGGCCCCTCTACGTGCTGTGCAACTACTCTGCGCTGTGGCCGGCCAAGGCCGAGCTCGAGGGGATGGGTGAGCGCCGTGACTAGCCAGGCTGTCGAGAGTTGCGGTGGCGCCAAGGGCGGCCGCACGCTGCGCATCGCCCACCTCTACCCGGAGCTCCTGAACCTCTACGGTGACTCTGGCAACATCCTGTGCCTGCGCCGCCGCATGGAGTGGCGCGGCCTCGCGCCGGACGTGATGGAGGTCCATGTAGACGATACGCCGTCCTTCTCGGGTGTGGACATCGCCTTCATCGGCGGCGGGTCAGATCGCGAACAGCGCATCGTGTGCGACAAGCTCCTGGCCGAGCAGGCAGAGATCAGGGCCTTTGTCGAGGACGGCGGCGTGCTTGCAGCCGTCTGCGGCGGCTACCAGCTGCTGGGCTCGAGCTACCTCATGGCCGACGAGCGCGTCGAGGGCCTCTCGCTCGTAGACCTCTACACCGACCACGGCGACCCGCGCCTCATTGGCAACATCGTGGTGGAGAGCAGCGTTTCCCCGCAACCCATCGTGGGCTACGAGAACCACGCCGGTCGCACCCACCTGGGCGAGGGCATAGCCCCGCTGGGACGCGTGGCCTATGGCCATGGCAACGATGGCGTGACGGGCTACGAGGGCGTGCTCTACAAGAACGTGGTGGGCACCTACGTCCATGGCCCGCTTCTGCCCAAGAACCCTGGCGTCGCGGACTACCTCATTGCCCGCGCGATGGAGCGCAAGTACGGCACGGCGGAGCTTGAGCCGCTCGACGATACCGAGGAGCTCGCTGCCAACCAGGTCATGTACCATCGACTCATGGCAGGAGAGGTTCGGGAGAGCTAGTGCGCCAGCCGTGGCCGTGGACGGTCGCGTGGCGCTCAGGATGGAGGGCGCATGTCGAAGGTCATCGTCTTTGGGTCGCTCAACATGGACCTCTCGGTTGGCTGCCCGCGCGTCCCCGGCGCAGGCGAGACCATCATCGGCCACGGTTTTCTCGCAAGCCCCGGTGGCAAGGGCGCAAACCAGGCCGTGGCCTCGGCGCGCATGGGCGTCGTCACGCACATGGTGGGCGCCGTGGGCAAAGATGTCTTTGGTACCCGCGTCGTGCAGTCGCTCGTCGAGGCCGGGGTGCTCTGCGAGCGCGTCCGCGCGCTCAAGGACGTTCCCACGGGCACGGCGACGATCCTTCGCGCCGAGGGGGACAACCGCATCGTGGTCGATCCCGGAGCCAACGCCGCAACCCCGGCAGACGTGGTCTGCTCGGCCATCGACGACATTGCAAAGCCAGGCGACATCTTCTTGGCGCAGCTCGAGTGCGACCTGGACACCACGGTGGATGCCATTGCCTATGCCCGTGAGTCTGGCCTCTACACCATCTTGAACGCCGCCCCCGTGGCGATGCTTCCCTCGGACGTGTACCAGGCCATCGACCTTCTCTGCGTGAACGAGACAGAGTGCGAGGCGCTCACGGACATCTCGCCAGACACCGAGAGGGGCTGCATGCGCGCGCTCATGGCCTTCTCGGCACGAGGCGTGGCAACTACGGTCATCACGCTGGGGGCAAAGGGGTCTGTCGCGCTCATTGCCGACGACATGTACCGCATGGGCTCCTTCGAGCTCAACGCTGCAGATACGACGGCTGCGGGAGACACGTACCTGGGCGTGCTGGCGGCGCAGCTCTCGCAGGGCCTCGACATCGTCGATGCCATGCGCTGGGCCTCTGCCGCAGGTGCCCTGGCAACCACGCGCGAGGGCGCTCAGCGCTCGATTCCCTCTCTCGCTGAGGTCCAGAAGTTGTTGTGAGACAAGGGGACTGTCCCTTTGTCTCACCCGGTGATGCGATAGAGCTTGTAGCCGTTCTCCTCAAGAACGAGCTCGAAGCCAGGTGTGCCATCGGTGATGTAGTTGATGCCGCGCCACTTGGTTGCGTCGTAGGTGTCCTTCACGAAGGTGTTGTTGCGCTCGTCGGTGCTCATTACGAGAACATAGCGCGCGCCAATGGACTCAACGGCCTCCTGCACCTGGGAGTCGTTGGCAATGTTGTAGAGCCGCTGGCGAATGACGCGGCTCTGCCAGGTCTCGTCGCTGCCTCCGTAGCCAGAGAAGAACCGGTAGTAGCAGCGCATGCCCGTGACGCCGTAGCCAAAGACGCTGCCGTCGAAGGGCTGATTGATGACAAGGTCGTTGCCAACCAGGCGGTGGGCCTCCTCCATGAAGTTGGCCTCCTGGTAGGTGAGCGGCGCTTCGTGCGAGTAGGCACGCCAGGCGTAGTTCTGGTAGGTGGCCCAGGGGCTGTTATTGTCGTAGTTAAAGCCGTTCTGGGCCTTGCCGGGATAGAAGAGCGCGAGCGGCACATACACCGCTGCCACGACGAGCGCCGCTGCCACAGAGAGCCCGCGCCAGTTCCGTGCGGGCGTCAGGCGCACAAGGCGGCACGCGCCCTCGGTGACCGCGTCCAGCCCAAAAGCAATCAGCGGCACCGAGAAGATCGTGGCCAACGACCCAATGCGGTACGGGTCGGAGTACCAGTACCCAATGAGGATGGAGCGAAAGGCGTCGTCGCTTGAGCCGCACGCAACGTAGGTCATGTACGCCGCGACGGCGTAGGGCACCACAACCCAGCGCGTCTCTCGGCGAGAGGCGAGCAGGACCCCGCCCACGAGCAAAAGCGCCGCAGGGAAGAGCTGCTCGGCATCGGGCGCCGGCCACATGCCGCGCATGTAGCTCAGGTGCAAGACGTTGGTGATGGCGTTGTCGTCCCTGGCAAAGGCGTCCCAGTGGTAGCCAATGAGGCCCTTGAAGGCGGGAATCTTTGTGGCTCCCACCCAGATGACCACACAGAGCAGGGCAAAGCCCACGGCAAGCGCACGCGGGCCGACGCTTACGCGCGACCCGCACCGAACGCGCAGGCTGGAGCCCCACACACGAGCAACGATCCACGGCACCAAAAAGACCGCCATCGAGAAGACCACGTTGGGGTGGAGAAGCACCGTGCCGCCTGCAGCGAGGGCCCATGCGACAAGGTGGGCAAGCGTTGCCCGGCGGTTGTCTCCCTGGTCGAAGGCGCGCATGAAGAGGGCGCAGATGGCGGGCAGCACCGCGAATGCGGCAATGTTGGGGTAGACCGGCCCCCAGTTGGAGATGCCCCAGGGAAAGATTGTGAGCGTGAGCGAGCCTACGGCGCCGAGGGCCACCACGCGCGTGCGTCCGGGGAAAAGCGTCGAGAGCAGAAGCAGCATGGAGAGGGGATAGACCACCGCCATAAACGCAAGGTTCACGGCATTGACGGCGCTGGTGACGCTGACGTTGGTGGAGAGCGCAACCGTTGCGCACAGCACGTGCCAGCCTGAGGGGTAGTAGCCGGTCGACTGCACGGAGAGAAGCGCGTCCGACTCGGTCGAGTACGAGCTGCCGTCAAGCGGTGACATCGAGAGCGAGTCCATCATCGCACGGATGGAGTTGATGTGATGCACCGTGTCGTAGTCCTGGTGGAAGACGTTGGGGGAGGGGAGCATGCTGGCAAGAAAGACGTAGCTGGCGGCAAGCCCTGCCACGAGGAAGAGCGCCACGAGGGCCGGGTGCACGGCTGGGGCCCCATCGGCGGTCCCGCGAGGGGTGCGCCTGCGGAGAAGCGCTGCTACCAGGAGCACCGTGGTGGGCAGGCCAACCATCATGACGGGCGTGGCGGGGACTCCCGCCATCGAGTACGCCTGCCCCATAAGGCAAAGGACGGCCACGCCGAGAGGTGCCGATGCAAGCAGTGCCGTCATGCGGGGAATCCCCACCGTGTGGCCGAGAAGATATCCCGGAACGCCCAGGTAAAGCAGCGTCACGAGGACCGTTGCATAGAATGAGAGCCACATGGCCGGTTGTATCCGCTTCGCTCGAGGGTGGGCGCGCGGGGCACCGCGCGTGTAGTCAGCCGTTCCATCCTAGCCCATAGGGGTGCAGGAGAAACGTGACAATGTCCCACATGGTAGACTACCTGCTGGGCTGGCATCCCGCTTGCCCCTAGTCGCGTCCTCCTGCATGGAGGAGATGGGAGCGGCCTCCCCATGTGGCCCTTGTTCTTCCTTGCTTGCCTGCTTGCCTTGGTGGTTCTCTACCTGCCGGGCGCGCTCGCGCTTCGAGCGCTGGGGCTTCGTATAGAGGACGCTATCGCCTGCGCTCCCCTCTATGGGATAGCCTTTCTAGCGATAAACGCCATGGTTCTGCCATACCTTGGCATCCCGGCATCTCTGTTCGCGCTTGTTGGCCCCATGCTGGTCTTTGGCGCCGCGGCCTACGCCATGGCCTCTGCGCGGCGTCGCCGTACGGCAGGCGACAAGGCCTCCGCCACGCCTGACGGGGACTGCATCCAGGTCTGCGGACACGGCGTGCCCGCATGGTCTGTCCTTGTCGTCTATGGCATCGTCGGTGCGGCCTTGTGCTGCCTGACCTTTGTGCGCAACCTCGGAGATCCCCAGGCCTTTGTGCAGGAGTTCGATAACTGCTTCCATCTTGCCGCCATTCGCACCTATCTCTCCACGGGGAACTTCTCGTCCTCCTCGAGCTTCTACTACGTGCCCGGGGGTGCCATGCCTCTCGTGTCTCAGACGGGGTTTTATCCCAGCGCTTGGCATGACCTGTGCGCCCTTGTCGCCCAGACCCTCTCCGCACCGGTGACCCTTGCCGTGAACGCCGTCAACGCAACGCTTGTGGGCGTGGTCTTCCCGGTATCTGCCTTCTTTCTGTTGCGCAAGGCTTTCCCAGGTGGGGACTCTGTCGTTGTGGCCGGGCTCTCTGTGGCTCCGTGCTTTGCCTGCTTCCCGTGGGACTTCCTCACGTTTGGGCCGCTCTATCCCAACCTGCTCACCAATACCCTGGTGCCACTCGGTGTTGGTGCGTTTGTCGTCTTCGTGTGGCCCGGTGGCAAGCGGGGCGTGCGTCTGCGCATGCTGGTGGTCTTTATCCTGGCCTGCGTTGCCCAGGGCCTCTCTCAGCCCAATGGCATCTTCACCATGGCAGCGCTGCTTGCGGCGTATGTCGTGTGGGCAACCATGAGGGCGGCTAGGCTCGCGCGCGAGGCTGGTCGACGCGCGCCCGCTCCACTGGCCGCGGGGGTCATCGCGTTTTTTGCCGTTGGCCTCATCTGGGCGGGCTGCTACAAGCTGCCCATGCTTCGCGCGGTCGTGACGTTCGACTACTGGCAGTCCAGCATGGGGGTTCGTGACGGCGCGCTTGCCGCCCTCTCCCTGGGCATGAACGGACATCCTGCCCAGTGGGCGCTTGCCGTCCTGGTGATCCTTGGCGCCGTGCTCGCCGTGATTGACCGCTCGCGCGACCACTGGTGGCTTGCCGTCTCCTGGGCGTTCATTCTCATCTGCTTTGTGATAGACGTGTCTACCGAAGGTTTGATCAAGCGCCTTACCTGTGGTTTTTGGTATGCAGACCCGCATCGTATAGCGGCCAACCTCAGTCTTGCCGCCGTGCCGCTTGCGGCGTTTGGCCTGTCCTGGCTGGGCGAGAAGGCCTCCTGCCTGCTGCGTCGCGCAGAGGGTTCCGCTGTCCCGCTTGCGGTGGGGGCCGCTGCCTTGCTCGTGGTGAGCTTCCCGGCGTACCTGCCAACCGGCTCGACCGAGGGTTCCACCGCCTTTGCGAATCTAGGAGTTTCGGTTGTTGGCCAGAGCGATCTCATTCACCATCCCCTCACGGCAGAGGAGTTCGAGTTCTCGAGGGAGGCCCTTGCCGCAATCCCCGAGGGCTCACTCGTGATTAACGAGTCGGAAGACGGCAGCGTCTACCTCTATCCGCTCCTGGACGCCAACATCTACTACCGTGCGATCTCTTTCTTCGACGGCAGCAAAAACGAGACGGCCGAAAGCCTTCTCATCCGGCATCACCTCTACGAGTATGCCTCCCGCCAGGATGTGCGCGATGCCGTCGCATCGATAGGTGCCCGCTACGTTCTTGTGCTGGACCAGGGCCCCGACGAGGGTGCGGGTCGCAGGCGCCTGTTGTCCTACGATCCCGAGCAGTGGGACGGCATCGAGGGGATAACGGACGGGACCCCTGGGTTCAAGATCATTCTCGTCCGTGACGATATGCGCCTCTACGAGATTGAGGGGTAATGGGGGAGCGCCTCTCGGACTCGGGCGCCTTGCGCCTTGCGGGCATCCAGGAGCGCATGAAGCTCGATGGCTGCCCTTTGGGGCTACGGCCGTCTTGATCCCAGCCTGCGCCGGCCCCTACGCCAGAATCTTGGCCTCAAGCTCGGTGGGCGTGTCTACGATGGTGGTCGCCCCATGCTCCGCAAGCCATTTCTTGTCGCGAAACCCCCACGAGCAGGACAGGCACGCGCACCCGCAGCTCTTGGCGGTCTCGATGTCGACCTCAGAGTCACCCACGTAGACCATGCCGTCCACGCTCCTCCCCAGCTCACGCAGGATCACGTCGATCATGTCGCGGTTGGGCTTTCGTCTCGTGCCCGCGCGCTCGCCCATCACGTAGTCGAACTTGTCGGGGTAGAAGTGGTCGATGATGCCCTGCACGGCGAAGTCTGCCTTGTTCGAAACAACGGCGCAGGCGACGCCCGAGGCGCGAAGGTCGTCGATGACTTCGGCCATGCCGGTGTAGGGGCGTGTGGTGTCGAGCTTGTGCTCGTCGTAGTAGGCCTTGAACTCGCTAAAGACCTGATCGGTGAGGTCCTTTGGCGTGCCTTCGGGGACCGAGAGGTCGATGAGACGCCGAATGCCGTTGCCGGTGAAGAGACGCACCTCGGCTAGGCTGCGCTTGGGCAGGCCACATGTCACAAGCGAGTGGTTGACGGCGCCAAAAAGGTCGTCCAGCGTGTTGAGCAGCGTCCCGTCGAGGTCGAAAATCGCGGTCTGGTATGGCATTCCACATCACTCCCACCGCATCCGCTCGAAAACCGTTGTCCGTGTGGTTACGTGGTGCGGATGCGCTTACGTATCATGAACGTCGGCTAGCCAAACGAGCGTACACGCAATCCAGCGCGTGCGCCGGGCACCTGCCAGAACGACACGTAAACCCCAGGTGGGCCACAGACAGCTGCCGGGGTTCTTCTCGTCTGCCGTGCGGGCTTTTCGTTAAGGTGTCGTTGCCGACCTGCGTGTTGGTGGGTACTCTCGCCTGTTTGGTTTACCATGGCCAGTTGCGCGTGTCGCCGCGGTCTACGTCGGCGCGCCGTCATCTGTTGGTCCGCCCGTACGGCACGGGGCGGAAGAGGCGAGAGGAACCACATGTCCCACAGCATGCATACGCACACCTGCGGCGAGTTGCGCGAGGCGAACATTGGCGAGGAGGTCACGCTTACCGGTTGGGTCTGGCACCGTCGTGACCACGGTGGCCTCATCTTTGTCGACTTGCGCGACCGCACCGGCGTCACGCAGCTCGAGTTTGACCCCGAGGTCTGTGACGAGGCAACGTTCCACGAGGCAGAGACCATTCGCTCCGAGTGGCCCATTCTCGTGAGCGGTACCGTGCGGGAGCGTCCCGAGGGCCAGGACAACGACAAGCTGGCCACCGGTGCGATTGAGGTCTATGTCACCCAGATCAAGGTCTTGAATACCTCCAAGACACCGCCGTTCCAGATTGAGGATCACGTGGACACTGCCGAGGACCTGCGCCTGCGCTACCGCTACCTCGATCTGCGTCGCCCCAAGATGACCCAGAGCCTCAAGCTTCGCTCCGACTTCACCTTCGCCCTGCGCGAGGCCTTCCACGGAAGTGAATTCATGGAGGTCGAAACCCCCTCGCTCTTCAAGTCCACGCCTGAGGGCGCGCGTGACTTCCTGGTGCCCAGCCGCATGCAGCCAGGCCACTTCTACGCGCTGCCGCAGTCGCCGCAGCTCCTGAAGGAACTCCTCATGGTGGGCGGCGTCGAGCGCTACTACCAGATTGCCAAGTGCTTCCGCGACGAGGACCTGCGCAAGGACCGCCAGCCCGAGTTCACCCAGGTGGACGTTGAGATGAGCTTTGTCACCCAGGACGATGTCATGGGCGCACTCGAGCAGGTCTTTGCCGAGGCCTTCGGTAAGATGGGCGTTGAGATGCAGCTTCCCCTGCGCCGCATCGGGTACTGGGATGCCATGGACACCTACGGCATCGACAAGCCCGACACGCGCTACGGCATGACGCTCCACGACGTTACGTCGATTTTCTCGGCATCCAAGTTCAAACTCTTCGCCACCGCCGCGGCAACCGAGGGCCAGTACGTCAAGGCCATCAACGCCAAGGGTGCCGGCAGGTGGCCCCGTGCGAGGGTCGATCGTCTGGCCGACGTTGCCGCCGAGTTTGGCGCCAAGGGCCTGGCCTACATCGCCTTCCGTGAGGACGGCTCGGTGACCAGCCCAATCGTCAAGTTCTTCTCGGACGAGGAGATGGCAGCGCTTCGTGCGGAGATGGATGTCGAGCCCGGGGACCTCGTGATGTTCGCCGCGGCAGACCGCCTGCGTGCCGACGAGATCCTGGGCGGCATGCGCTGCCACATGGCAGGCGAGCTTGACGTGCCACGTGAGGGCCACGACTTCCTGTGGGTCGTGAACTTCCCGCTCTTCCACTGGGACGAGGACCGCAAGTGCCTGGACTCCGAGCATCAGCCCTTCACCCAGCCCAACGAGGACGAGCTTGGCCTTCTCGACACCGACCCTCTCGCCATGGGCTCGCACACCATGGACTTTGTCATGGACGGCTACGAGGCCGGTGGCGGTGGCATGCGTGTCCACGACGCCAAGCTGCAGGAGAGGATTCTGGAGAAGCTCGGCTTCACGCCCGAGCGCGCGCGGGCGCAGTTCGGCTTCCTCATGAGCGCGCTCGAGTTCGGCGCGCCCCCCATGGGCGGCTTTGCGCTGGGTCTCGACCGCGTGTGCATGCTGCTTGCGGGCGCGGACAACATTCGCGAGGTCATGGCGTTCCCCAAGACGGCGAGCGGCTCCGACCTCATGAGCGCGGCCCCGTCTGAAGTCACAGGTGCCCAGCTCAAGGAGGTCTCGCTGAGGCTGCTGTAGGGCTGGGGATTGTTGCGGCTGGCGTGGCGCAGCTGCGTGTGATGCCGCACGTCCGCTTTTCGACGGGAAGCCCCGCTATACGGCCCCCTATGTCAATTCGACGCCGAGGGGAGATGCCTTTTTATACGTAATACCTGCGAAAACGCCCACTGCGGCATCAATACGGCGGCAGGGACATTCTCGTGCGAGAAGGTTGCTGGCCGAGAGCGGTGGTGCATACCGCGAGCGGGATCTTCTATAGGGATTGGTGCCGTGCCCCTCGTCTTGAATTACCAACAGTTGGCCGGAACGAACGCGGATTACCTTGGCCCCCATCTTACCGGGAAGGTAAGTTTGTTAAACGGAGGGGCGAGATCGTCCCACCGTTCAGGCGTGATGAAGATTGCCTTGGGCGAGGTTTGTCACTATCTGGCGGCGTCACACGTTCATCTTGGGCATGAAATGCTCGCCATCGACGTTGTCGGGGATGACCGACGGGTCGTGCAAGTACTCAGGCGCCCGCAGGCCATCCATAGCGGTGTAATCTCGCAAGAGCCTGGGATGTCGAGCGGGCGCTGCAGGCCTGCCCGGTTGCCGCTTGGGCACCGATAGTCGCAAGACGCTGCACAAAACTGCCCTAACGCTGGGAAATCGGGGCGCTCGTGCATAAAAACGCTCTATCGCGGGCGCTTCGAGGCACAAATATCAATGATGTAATTATCGTATCCAGTATTACGAATCTATCGTATAGTTTATGCATCATTGTGCAATCAATGTTCAACATTTGATGTCAAGGCCTCGATAGCCCCCTGCGATAGGCCGGTTTTGTGCATGAGAACGGGAATTTCCCTTCGATAGAGTGTTTTTGTGCAGCGGGGGGAGGGTCCCGCGCTGCGAAACGCGCGTAGGTTGAGACTAGGGTTGCCCGGTCCCACCTTTCTCGTACTTAAAGCCGCTCTCGCCCCTCTGAACCTCATGAGAGGTCCTGCCGTAACAGCCGACTGCAGCATTGCTAGATTCACGCTCTTCTCAACAGGATCTCCGCCACCTGCGCAAGCACAGTGGGCGTATAGCTCGCGTACTTCCAGCCTTTCTCGGTGTCGTTGATAACGGAGATGCCAAGGTGCCTGCCCGTTTCTGTCGGTAGCCTGTCCTCCGCAAGCAGCCCGGCATCTACCAGCAGTTTGTTCACGTCTCTTGCGCTCGTTGGAAGGGTTTCTGGCCAGGTTCTGGCTTCCTGGGCCGTTCGGATTGCCCTGGTGAGAGACACGGCTTTGCCCATGGGCGCCCCCAGCAGAGCAGCCAGCTTGCGTACTGCGTTCTCGGTATAGACGCACCAGGTGTCCCCCTCGTTGTTGCGCGAGAACGCAATGCCAAGGTTCTGCCCTGAGCCCGTCGGTAGGTGACCTGTGCTGGTCTGCTCAATAATGCCGTGCTTGGCGAGAAGAACATTGATGTCTTGAGTCTTGGCTGGCAGGGTATCTGGCCAGATCTTCTCAGCCCGAGCCCACCGAACGGCAGCCGTGAGCGACTTGGGCCATGATTGCGCCTCTGGTGCGGCGGGAGTCGCCTGCGGCTGCCCTGTCGGCGCAACTGGCACGGCTTGCGGCGCGTCCGCGCCATCCACCTTGGGGCCATTTGCCAGCCCTACCTTGTGGTCGAGGCAGTACGCGCTGAGAAGCCCCAGCACGCCGTCACCATGTTGCTGTGCCAGCAGATACTCGCTCCCAAAGAGGATGAAGCTGTCCTTCGCGCGCGATACGGCAACGTTCATGAGGTTGGGGTTGTTCTCGACAAACGAGGCACTGGAGCCTGCATCATAGACAAGCGAGAAGAGGACAACGGGGCACTCTGCGCCCTGGAGTCGATGCGCCGTCCCAACGGCAAGCTTATCCAGGTCGAGCGCAGGCCGCGTGGACCCATCGAACGCAGCGGCCAGCTCCCTCTTTCGCCGGCCGAGTGCCTTGCTGATCTCGCGCATCTGGGCGGCAAACGGCGTGACAACGCCGACGAGAGTCGCGGGGTCGGGTGCCTCCTTGCCCTTGCTTCTCGCGCTCTCGGCATAGCTGTCGTAGATTCCCGGCAGGTTTGCCGAAATCCAGCGAGCGACGGCTCTTGCCTCATCAGAATTTTTTCGAGACGTACCCGATGGCTGCGCCTTGCCCTCTACAGGGCAGAACCCCATAGCAGGCAAGTCGAGCGAGACAGCACGCTTCTCGATGCCACCTCTCATGGGGAGGAGCTGCCCCATGTAAAGTAGGTCGTTGCAGTACGAAATAATCTCGTCGAGGCAGCGCCTGTGCTCGCGCAGGAAGAGCCCGCCATCCAAATGGCGCTCCCCATCCCCCTCGACTGCGTGGCACCAGGGGCAGGCGGCCTGCGCCGCCCTCATGAGGCTCGAGTAGGCAGAGGCGCTCAGGCCCCGCTCGCGCATGATGTCCCAGACCTTCTCGAACTCTGCCGACCCGAGCGCCATCCGTCCTTCTGCAATCTGCCTGTCAACGGACTCGTCGAGGCTCCAGACAGGTGGAAGCTGCGCCGTATCGCCAACAACCACAGCTCTCTTTGCCAGTGCGAATGCGGCGGCGCCGATCGTGGTGTCTACCTGGCCCGCCTCATCGACGATGAGGAGATCGATGGAGTTCAGGCAGTGCGTCTCCTGCCCCTTGCCGTCCTCGCAGGCAAACTGGCGAGGCAGGCGGAAGAGCGTCATGACAGAAAGCGGCATGAGGGCTGCAAGCTGGTGGCGATAGGTCTCGACCGATGCCTTCGTCTTGCTTTTCCGGTCGTATTCCGGCTGAGGAATGCGAGCGCCCGGTCTAGGCGACCTCTGCTTGTGGCAGGTAATCCAAACGCCCTCGTAGTAATGCACGGCAAGCCAGAACTCGAGTGGACGTATGCAACTGTCGAGCACATCGTCCAAGGACCCAAGGTCGTGAAGTGCCTTCTCGCCTATGCCTTGTCCCCGCCTGTCGAGCGCACCGTATCCGGTGAGCCAGCCGGCATGCTCCCGGGCGCCTGCCGTGTTCCCTTGCGCAACAGCCTCGATCAGCTTGCGGCGCTGCACGTCAATCTTGCCAAGCATGTGCCGGCATTCCTCTTGGATGTCCGCTGCTGTGCCAAAACCCCGCCCAAAGTAGGCTCTTGCCTCCTCGGCGTAGACTTCTTCCGACTGCTCCTTGAATCGCTTGTCCAGAGCGTATCCGTAGAGGGTCTTATCCCGGTATAAAACATCGCAGATGAGGTAATTGCCGCCCTGTGCCTCTATCTTCTTGGAGACGCTCGGCGAATAGGCACCAAGGCTGTGAAGCGGTCGATCCTTCGTGTACTTGACTCTGAAACCGTTGTTCCCCTCCAGTGGTGCATAGTAGATATCTGACAGCCAACGCCTGAAGACCGAGCGGCCCTCGTCCTGCTCGATTTGGCCAAAGGCGTCGATAATGTTCCTCACAGCTTGGTTGTTTGTGGAGGTGCCGACAATAACAGGGGCTTCTCGGCCGTTGAGCGCGTGCCGTACAAGCGTGTCTGCGACGATGGACTCAAGCAGCGTGGTCTTTCCGGTCCCAGGAGGGCCGCTTACGGCGAGCACCTGGCCTTCGCTGAGCGCCGCACAGGCATGCACCGCTGTCTTCTGGGAGCGTGCGAGCGGATACTCCCTGCTCATGGTGCCGCAATGCTCGAGCATCTGCCGGAGCGATGTCGCGTCGGACGCAAGTTCTTGATGGCGGGGGCCAACATTGAGAAGCCCGCGATAGAGTGCGAGGGTGGCATCGTCTGGGGCTTGGTCCAGCCGCGCTGCGATTGTGTGATAGAGGTCCGCGACGTTTGCCGAGGCATTGACCTGCGTGTCGACGAGGACGTATCCATCTTTGTCGAGTATGGCGTCTGCCGCATTGAGTCGCGCTTCCGCATCGGGAGCTGCAGCCCGGAAGAGCTCCTCGCAATAGGCCAGGTACGCTCGCCATTGGGCCCGCCCCTCGAGTGCATCTATCTTCGACCTGCGCATTGACGAGGCGGAGACAAAGGAGCTGTAGGCTGTATAGGCGCCTATGGCTAGCTCTTCCTTGCGACCGGCTTCCTCCTTGGAAGCCGCCGTCTCCTCGAGAAGCGGCCGGGGGATCCAAGGGCTCTTTGCTCGCCAGTCGGCGGGATAGCCAAGGGCTCCCCTGTCGCTTCTGGCGAGAGACGCGTTCGCCGGGGCCACCAGGAGTGCCTGCTGGTTGTCGGGGGCTGTGTCGGCCTTTCCTCTCATGGAGCGTAGCACGAGAAGTACCGGCAGCGTACCTTCTCGGAGAGCCTTGCGCTTCTTGCCGCTGTCGAGAGACTCGAGGAGGCTGTCCAGGACTTCACCCGCAAGCTTTCCGGATTCTATCCCTTCCGTATCGCCTGCGGCGGTATAGCCCTCTCGCCTTGGCCTGCCGTTCCCTGTGCGCTCGACCGCGCTTCCCCTGAAGTTGACCATCACCATGTTCGAGGTGCCGAGGACATTCCTGAAATAGGATGTGATGCGGAGGGCTGTGTCAGGCATTGTCGCGTCCATTCTCGCTGGTATCGTACGCATGCGGTCGTGTTTGTGCCGGCCAACAGGCGGGGTGCCTGAGATTATGAGCCAAGGCGGATGCCCCATCCAACCAAAATGAGACAGGGGGGACAGCCCCCTTGTCTCACCTCGCCGCTGGCCCGCGCGATTGCCAGTCCGTTTCTGCCTGCCATTACAGTCAAAATAGGTTAACTTAGAATGCGAGAAACTCACTTAAAGAAACCCTTGATACGGTGTTATCCTTGAGACTACGTAATACGGTTTTGGGAGCCTGTGCGGCCGTTCTTACGGAAGGGGAAGCGATGTTGAGCCATGCAGTGACACTACATAAACGGAGGCCTGTGACCATCACGTTTATCGCTGCGTTTGTCCTCGCCCTCTTGGCGGTGCTGCCGATGCCTGCCAGGGCGGAAGCGAGCAATTCTGGCCAAGGGACCAGTTGGACGATTCCCAAGTCCAAGGTTGCAACCTGGCTTGAGGAGGGCAAGACTGCACAGGTCACGCTCCAGCTTCCAAGTGCCGAGGCTGTGCTTTCCTCCGACATCGTCTTTGTCGTGGACAACTCAAGCTGCAAGGACGATGCTATCAAGGACGCTACTGCGACGCTCGACCGGCTTGTTGCCGAGGCGGGCGGCGTCGACCAGGTGCGGCTAGGCGTTGTGTCGTTCAAGGGCGACGGCCACGTGGAGAAGGAGCTCTCGACGCTTACCACCGATAACGTCGACTCGTTCAAGAGTGCCATCACGGGTGGCTACACCGGTGATATGAAGTCCGGGACCAACATGCACGATGGGCTGCTCAAGGCCAAGGCCATGCTCGACGCTGACACCACCACCCCCGCGAACCGCAAGTACGTCATCATGGTCAGCGACGGCCTGACGCGCCTGTTCACCGGCGCAGACGGCAACGTGAAGGACATCTACTACCAGTACACCTATTTGGACCAGAGCTCCCAGCAGCCTGCAAGTGATTTCAATGCAAAGGACTTCGTCTACTACGGCATGATCGACGAATGGCGGCAGGCGCGCACGCCCGGCTCTGCAACGTATGCCATGCCGTACGGCAACTGGAGCGACTACTACTCCCACCTCCAAGAGTGGGTGAAGACCGACGGCGACAAGTACGCGTTTGATTTCGCGACGTACGGCAACGACGCGACGCCCAAGGTGAAAGACGCCGCAACGGGAGCTATCACCGACCCGAACTTCGCTTACATCGAGCACGGAACCCAGGCAGATCACGCCATGGCGCCCGACCGGGCGGTCTATGAGGCCTATGGCACATGGCAGGCGCTGAAGGGTGAGGGCTACAACTGCTATGCGGTGCGTACCGGCAGTGATTCCGACTTCTCCGTCAAGTTCATGGATGAGCTAAATGGCGGTAGTGAGCTCGACTTTTCGCAGATTGGCGACAATATCCTGTATGCGTGTGGAGCCGGCTCCATCATCATCGACTCCATGGGCAAGGGTGACGCGTATGACTTCGACTTCGTTCCGGGGTCGGCAGCGCTCAGCGTTGGTGACGAGCAGCTTGAGGCAACGGATGAGGGCGCAAACATGTGGAGCTTCCACAGCAAGGGCGACACGACGGTGCGCTTCACCTTGGTCTACGATCCGGACGCGGATGCTTATGCGCTTACGGCTCATGAGCCCATCTCGAACTTTGCTCCCGTGAAACTGACCTATAACCTCACGCTTGCGCAGGCCCCGACCGAGCCGGGCAGCTACGAGCTTGCGACCAACACCAAGGCGACGCTTTCCCCTGTTAACTCCAACGGCGTTGTGCGTGCCCCAGAGGATTTTGACGTTCCGTCCCTGGCCTACGTTGTCGAGGCGCCCGAGCCTCCCGCGCCGGATCCCGGCTCTGGCGATGAGCCCACGCCCGACACCACCAAGCTCGATACCAAGCCTGCTGTCAGGCGCCCAGCCACTTCCAGTGCTGAGAAAGTACCTCAGACAGGTGATGCGATGTCGTCGCTGGCCTTTGGTGCCGTAGTGTTTCTGGCCGCGGGCGCAGTTGCCATTGCTGTGGGAGTGAAGGTTTCACAGAGGCACTAACCTGTACAGTTGTGAAGCACGGACAGGTTTTTCTCGACGAACCGTCGGTCGTGGTGCAAAGCGGTCGGCGGTTCATTTTTCTCTTTGAGGGATGCGACTGACGCACCATCGCAAGACGG
Organism: Tractidigestivibacter sp.; assembly: GCF_057241865.1. Lineage (NCBI taxonomy): Bacteria > Bacillati > Actinomycetota > Coriobacteriia > Coriobacteriales > Atopobiaceae > Tractidigestivibacter > Tractidigestivibacter sp. The sequence goes on along the minus strand of NZ_DBHHPX010000012.1, from coordinate 36,337 downwards.
CGGAACCGATTCCACAGATGCCAAAGTGACGGTCGGTGGCAGTTTTCCGGGTGCGCTCGAGCATCAAGCGGCTCGTACCCTGATAAACTGCAGGTCATGGGTTTTCCAGTTCAGAGATACCACATCAAGGATTTTCCCAGGCTGCCACCAACTGTCATTTCGCGCACGAGACCTGCGACAGCAGACGCCAGACCTCTCGCGTCAGTCTGGAAATCGAGTGCCGTTCATGCAGCGCTTTTCGGCTTCTCGGTTGGGACCTGCGACAAATTGCTCCGGAGTTTCTACGGCCTGCCAGTGCGTGTGCGTCATCTCTTCGAAGCAGATGACGTGTTTATGACCGTCGATCAGGCTGCCCGGGGAGTTCCCCCTGGGTGAGCTTTCGGATGGACGAGCAGCCCGATATTGCCCTTGTGCTCGAACGCACTTAGTCGGGACGCTGCGTTGGGCAGGCGATTCTCACGGCGTAGATGGCCTGTAAGGGCACTCGCCTGATTGCGTCCTGGGTCCGAGTGGCCTTGGACTGCACAAAAACGCCCTATCGAAGGGTTTTTAGAAGTCCGGTGCACAAAAACGGGCTATCGCGGGACCTTTGGGGGCGTGCAACATCAATCATCAAACTATAGTTGCAAAATTATGCATATTTATATCGATTTAATCATAAAATTGAAATAATAGTTAAGTATTTGATGCTATATCTGGAAAAGTACCCCGCGATAAGCCACTTTTGTGCAATGAACTCGCCATTTCCCCGCGATAGACGCTTTTTATGCGAGACGCCGTCTCCAGTGAAGAGAAGTTGCGGCCGCTTCTGGCCCGCAGGTGGAGGGGGAGGCCTGTGTGCATGCACGCTGCAAAGAAGAGATGCGCAAACACGCTTCGCCAGGGCAGCCCGCTATCCCAACACGCCCGAGGCCAGGGCATGGGTGAGAGAGTCCACATCCGCATCGGTAGATGCCCAGCTCGTTGCAAGGCGCACGACAGTGTGCCCTAGGTCCGGCTTCTCCCAAAAGCTCGTCACCACGGCCTCGTTCAGGCGTGCCAACTGCTCATCCCTGAGGATGGGGAAGACCTGGTTTGTCTGGGAGGGGTGCGCAAGCACGCAGCCTGCAGCGCCGAAGGCACTGGTAATTCTTCGCGCCTGCGCAACTGCCGCTTGGCCAATCCGACCGTACAGCCCATCCTCGAAGAGCGCCTCAAACTGCACGCCGAGAAGCCGCCTCTTGGCGAGAAGCGCACCCCTCTGCTTTACGATCGTGAAGAAGTGGGGAACGGTGCCGTGGCGCGGGAAGGCCAGCGCCTCTCCAAAAAGCGTGCCACACTTGGTTCCGCCGATGTAGAAGGCATCCGCAAGGCGGGACAAATCCTTAAGAGAGACGTCGTTATCGGGTGCGCCAAGTGCATAGGCGAGGCGTGCGCCGTCCACGTAGATCCTCAGGTCGTGGCTGTCGCACACACCGCGCAGTGCCGCAAGCTCCGCCTTCGAGTACAAAAGCCCGTACTCGTTAGGCTGCGAGATGTACACAAGACTTGGCTGGACCATGTGGTCGTGGTTGCCGTCCTTCTCCCAGAACGCATGTAACGCTCGAGCTCCTCCGCAAGGAGCTTGCCGTCATGCTCCGGCAGCTCGAGCACCTTGTGGCCTCCCGCCTCGATGGCACCCGCCTCGTGCACGCTGACGTGCCCCGAGGTTGTAGCAATAACGCCCTGGTACGGGGCGAGAAGTGCGGAAATCGCGACCCCGTTGACCTGCGTGCCGCCAACGAGGAAGAAAACGTCCGCATCGGGCGCGTCGCATGCCTGGCGGATGAGCTCGCGCGCACGCTCGCTGTGCTCGTCCAGTCCGTAGCCAGCGGTTTTCTCGTGGTGGTTTGAACGAGGCGCCTCATGATGGGGTCTGCGCACCCCTCGAGGTAATCGGACGAGAAGTCAAGCCTTTCCATGGTGGACGCATCCCTTTCTGCCTGCTTGCGCAGGGCCCTTGTCGGCGCTTTCGCCGATTCCGCATTGTCGCCCCATGTACATGTCTGAGCACGAGAACAACTATAGAAGGATATTAGATATGATTTATTGTGCTTATAATCATGTTTGTAATGATGTTTCATCATATTATGAGGTCTCATGGATGCGAGCAAATGCGCGGCGCTTATAGCCGCAGTAGAGTGCGGCTCGTTTTCGGCGGCGGCTCGCCAGCTTGGCTACACGCAGTCGGGCATCACGCGCATGGTCGCCTCGCTTGAGGCAGAGCTTGGCTTTGCTCTGTGCGTTCGCACCAAACAGGGCGTCCGCATCACGGAAAATGGACGCCGCATGATGCCATGCCTGCGCGAGCTCGTACGCGCCCAGCGCGTGGCAGAGGAATCGGGCGCCGAGATTCGCGGCGTGCTTGCCGGCGCGCTTGCAGTTGGCTCCCACTACAGCATCTCCGCCATCTGGATACCCACGGTCCTCAGCGAGTTCGAGAAAAGCTACTCCGGCATCGACGTGGAGATTAGGGAGGGCGGAAACGCCGAGATGGGTCAGTGGCTCAATAGCCGTGCCGTTGACCTGTGCTTTTGCGCCAAGCCCGCCAATGGCACCTACTGCGACTGGCTGCCGCTCTACGAGGACGAGATGGTCATGTGGCTTCCCGAGGGGCATCCGTACGCGCACGCGGCGCGCTACCCCCTACGCGAGATCGAGCATGAGGCATTCATCCACACGCTTGCCAACCACGACACTGACCAGGACCGCCTAATTCGCGAGGAGGGGCTCCTCGTCCAGGATCGCTACACCACACGTGACGGCTTCACCACATACAGCATGGTCGAAGCGGGCCTCGGCGTGAGCTTTAACCAGCGGCTTATTAGTGAGAGGTGGAACGGGCGCGTGGCGGAGGTGCCCTTCGAGGAGCCGCGGCGCATCTCGCTGGGCATAGCTGTTCCCTCGCTTGCGGAGGCGTCCCCGGCAGCACAGCGTTTCATTGACTGCATCAAGCAGTTGATGCCGCGCCTGCGCGAACGCGCCGGGTCGTCAGCGTAAGGGCATCTGCGACGCTCGGCCGCGTCCTCGGTTCCGGCATCATGAGAGTTTTATATCTCTAACTCCTCTCGTGTAAGCAATGGCTAACATAAAAACATTGCCGAGAGAGGGGAGATATTCATGATGGACAAGAGACTTCTGGCGCTAGTGCCAGAAGCGATGTGCCATGTCATTCTTTCTGTGGCGTGGAAATGGGCGGGTCTTCTGGCTAACGTCTGCCTCGTCTGGGGCGTCGCGTCCGTTCTGGCGGCGGTGCTTGCCGGGACGGCCGTGCCTGTCGGGACGTCTGTCGTTCTGATCGCTGTTGCCTGCGTTGGCAAGGCGGCTTCAACCTGGGCTGGCGAGCGCGAGAGCTTCGCGGCCTCACAGGATGTGAAGCGCAAGCTGCGCCGCGCGATTCTCGAGAAGCTTCTGCGCCTGGGACCCGCCTATGACCGTTCGGTCTCGACCGCCGAGGTCGTGCAGCTCTCGGTCGAGGGCTGCGAGCAGCTCGAAACCTACTTCGGGCAGTACCTGCCGCAGCTCTTCTATTCGGTTCTGGCGCCGGTCACGCTCTTTATCGTGGTTGCCCCGATGGACCTTGCCGCGGCCTTCGTGCTGCTCGTCTTTGTGCCGCTGATTCCGCTCACGATTGTGGCTGTGCAGAAGATTGCCAAGCGCATCCTCTCTGCCTACTGGGACCGGTACACCCAGCTTGGCGATTCGTTCCTCGAGAACCTCGAGGGGCTCACGACGCTCAAGATCTACTCGGCCGACGAGACGCACCACAAGGCGATGAACAAGGAGGCCGAGCACTTCCGCATCGTTACGATGAAGGTTCTCTCGATGCAGCTCAACTCCATCGTTGTGATGGATATCGTTGCTTTGGGGGGTGCCGCAGCAGGCATTTGGGTGGCCCTCTCCGCGCTGGCAGCGGGCTCGATTACGTTGTTCCAGGCGCTTGCGATCGTGCTTCTCTCGGCAGACTTCTTCCTGCCCATGCGTCAGCTTGGCTCGTTTTTCCACGTGGCAATGAATGGCATCGCCGCCTCGGGCAAGATCTTTCGGCTGCTCGAGCTCCCCGAGCCTGAGAAGAGGGCGGGTGTGCCCGCGGCCAATGCCGTGCCAGCCCTTGAGGACGTGAGCTTCTCCTACGACGGCGAGCGGGAGGTGCTGCACGAGGTCACGCTGTCGGTTGCGCCCCGGGGCGTCACGGCGATCGTCGGTCTTTCGGGCTCCGGCAAGTCGACGATTGCGGCGCTGATGGCGGGGTGCCTTACGGGCTATGCGGGACACATCCGCTACGGCGCGCTTGAGCTTTCGGACGTTGATCCTGCGGTGCTCGCAAAGCGTGTCACGACCGTTGGCGTTGGTGCCTACCTCTTCCCAGGCACCGTGCGGGAAAACCTGCTCATGGCAAAGCCGGAGGCGACGGACGAGGAGCTGTGGGCGGCCCTTGAGGCGGCGAGCCTCGCGGGGTACCTTCGAACGCAGGACGGGCTTGATACGCAGCTCACGCAGGACGCGCAGAACCTCTCGGGAGGCCAGCGGCAGCGTCTTGCCTTTGCGCGCGCCTATCTCCACGGCTCTGCGATGTACGTGTTTGACGAGGCGACAAGCAACATCGACGCGGAGAGCGAAAGCGTGCTCCTCGCCTCGATCTTTCGCCTTGCGGCCGACCGTCCGGTCGTGATGATCGCCCATCGCCTGGCAAACGTCGTGGATGCCGAGAGGATCTACGTGATGGACCAGGGGCGCATTGTCGAGTCTGGCACGCACGAGGAGCTTCTGGCGGCTGGTGGCACCTATGCGCGCATGCGGGCAGGCCAGCAGGAGCTCGAAGCCTATGGGAGAGGTGGCGAGCGTGGATAAGAAAAGCAACCTCCGCCTCATGGGGCGCATGCTTGGCTTCGTGAAGCCGATGGCGGGCGTCATGTGCGCCTCGGTTGTCTGTGGCATCTTGGGCTTTTCCTGCGCGACGGCGCTGCCGGTCCTGGCCGCGGAGGCGGTTCTTTCGGTGGCGGGGAGAGGGAGCCTTGTCTGGGGCGTTGGCGCCTTTGGTGGCGTGCTCGTTTTTCTCGCCGTGGCGCGAGGCGTTCTCCACTACATCGAGCAGCGCTGCAACCACTACATTGCCTTTAAGCTCTTGGCACACATCAGGGACCTGGTATTTGGGGCGTTGAGAAGGCTTGCGCCCGCCAAGCTTTCCGGCAGGAATCGCGGCGAGCTCATCTCGACGATCACAAGCGATATCGAGCTCCTTGAGGTCTTCTACGCCCACACGGTCTCTCCCGTGCTCATTGCGGCAGGGATGACCCTTGTGCTCGTGGGATTTCTCGCGAGCCTCTCGTCCGTGTTTGCCTTGGTGGCGCTTGTGGGCTATGCGCTTGTCGGCGTTGCGTCACCTATTCTCGTCTCCCGCGCCTCGGGGGACGGTGGGGCACGGGCGCGCTCGGTGCAGGCAGGGCTCTCCGGCTACGTCCTCGACAACCTGCGAGGCTTGGCGCAGGTGATCCAGTATGGGGCTGGCGAGAAGCGCCTGGCGGGTCTTGACGAGCGCAGCCGCAGGCTTGTGGATGTGCAGAGGAGACTCCGCGCGAAGGGGGTCATCGGGGCTGCCTGCGTGGGCGTGCTTGTAGTGCTCACAGCCGTGGCGCAGCTCTTCGTTGGCGCGCCGCTTGTGGAGTCGGGGGCGGTCTCGGCCGAGGCCTACGTGCTTGCGATCGTGACGACGCTTTCCTCGTTTGGCCCTTATGTCGCGCTTGCCAACCTTGGCTCCACGCTGCAGCAGACGCTTGCATCCGGAGGACGGGTCCTGGGCATTCTCGACGAGGCGCCGGCGGTTGCGGAAAGGGAGACGGGCGAGGAGCCCGCCTTCACGGGTGCCGCGGCCGAAGGCGTGAGCTTCTCCTATGGGGACGAGAAGGTCCTACGCGACGTGAACCTTGAGATTCCCGTGGGCAAGATCGTGGGTGTCTCGGGACGGAGCGGCTCCGGCAAGTCCACGCTTTGCAGGCTTCTCATGCGCTTCTGGGACGCTGGGGGCGGTGCCATTCGCATTGGAGGTAGCGACATACGCGACATCCGGACGGGGTACCTGCGGGACCTCGAGGCCTTTGTCGAGCAGGATACCGTGCTCTTCCACGACACCATTCGGGCGAACCTCCTGATTGCGAAGCCCAATGCAACGCAGAAGGACCTCGAGCGCGCCTGCGCGCAGGCCTCCATCCTCGACTTCGTCGAGGGCCTACCTGCCGGATTCGATACTGAGGTGGGCGAGCTTGGCGACACGCTCTCTGGCGGCGAGCGCCAGCGCCTGGGCTTGGCACGCGCCTTCCTGCACGAGGCGTCCTTCGTGCTTCTCGATGAGCCGACCTCGAACCTTGATGCGCTGAACGAGGGTGCCATCCTGAAGGCGCTCGACGCTCAGCGGGGGACCAGGACGGTGCTTCTGATCTCGCATCGCCCGGGCTCGCTGGCAATTGCGGACGAGGTCATCTCCTTGGACCAGGGGAGGGTCAGCTAGGGGCGGACTGACGGAATCGGCCTGACGAAATCGGCCTGACGGCTCCGGCATCCAACGAAAGTAAGGTGGCATGATGCATACCCTTTATATCTTTCTGGGACTTCTCTTTGCGGCTCTCGGCATGGCTGGCATCGTCGTGCCGCTTCTGCCGACGGTGCCTCTCTATCTGCTGGCGGCGCTCTTTTTCGGGAAGGGGTCTGCTCGGCTTGATGCCTGGTTTAAGGGCACGAGCCTCTATGCGTTGCGGATGCGTCCGCTGTCGGAGGGTAGGGGGATGGCGCTCAAGGCGAAGGTCCAGGCCTTTCTTGCCGTGACGCTATTACTGGGCGTTGGCTTTGCCTTCATGGGTGCCGTGCCCTGGGGAAGGGCAATTCTCGTGGCCGCCTGGGTCTTCCACATCTGGCTCTTCTGGGTGAAGATCCCAGCTGACGCCCCCGAGGCCAAGGAGGGGTTCACGCACGAGGTGGCAGAGGAGCCTGAGGCCAAATGACGAGGACAGAAGACCAGGCCGATCGCAAGCGCATACGTGAGTCTCGCGTCATGCGGGAGACGATTTCGCTCTATTGTCGAGGTGTGCACCATGCGGCACGGGGTAGCCTCTGTCCTGAGTGCGAGGCGCTTGCCTCATACGCGCAGAGTCGCATCGCGCACTGCCCATTCATGCGGACAAAGACGTTCTGCTCGGTGTGTAGTGTTCACTGCTACGCGCCGGCACAGCAGGAGCAGGTGCGCCTGGTCATGCGGTATGCGGGACCAAGGCTTCTCTTTCGGCATCCTGTCATGTGCCTGCATCATGGTGTGGATACACTCGGGGCAAAGCTGAGGCCACGCAGGAAGGCCGAGGCCTAGTAGCGGGATTTGCAGCTACGGAAGAGAAGAAAGGGCGATATAGGACAGGGCCGCAGTCAGAAGCGACGCTCCCCTCATGCTGCGTGGCTCGTGCAAACTGAAGGATTTTACGAAACCGGTTTTCGACCCCTCGTGCTGGACAGCCTGCACAGAATTCTCCTAACGCGGGGAATTTCGGCTGTCTGTGCATAAAAACGGTCTATCGCGGGACCTTTTCTGGAGTTATCATCAAAGGTGCAATTACTGTATCCACATTTACGAGTTCTTTTCATAGAATATGCGAAAATATGCAAACATAGTTCAATTGTTGATACTACGACCCCAAATGGCCCCGCGATAGGCCGTTTTTGTACACAGAGGCCAGGATTTCCCAGCGATAGGGTGTTTTTGTGTGCCGACGGCCCCAGGCAAGAGTTGCGAGGGGTCGACGGAGTAGCGCGGGACTTCGCCGGATAGGCCGGCGAGAAGCACGAAGGCAGGGACCCGTCCCTCGTCTTGCAGGGCTCTCATCCTTTGGGATGATGCACCCGATGGCCGGCGCTTGGAAAATTTCCTAGAAGCAGGACACAGCCTGAAGACAGGCACTCTCTAGGATTGGAGCAACCATGGCGAAGCTCGCCTGACACCCGCGGTGGCTGCCAGTAGCGATATCACGCGCCGCCGCTGCGGGAATTGCGCTTGCGCTGGCAGTCGTCCCTGGCATAGCTTGGACCGACGCAACATTCTCTTCCGACAAACCAGTTAACAAAAGAGGACTACGCCCCTTAGGCCTCTCGGTAAACGACAATAAGCCTGCTAACGCTGTCGATATGGCACCCTACGATGCCTCCACTACAGACGCCACGACCATGCTGCTCTCCAACAGTGGCGTATATGTGGCCGCGAATGGAGCAAAGAGCAACGTCTACACGCTCCGCTCGAGGCTGAATCACATGGCTCAGTACTATTCGAAGGACTCCGATAGCGCACATCCCAGTTAGATAGTCGATAACTACGGTGGGCTGTGCGGCGCTTACGACTTCTACGGCATAAACGATGACAGTGACATCAGTAACAACGGTTACCAGCCCAAGATTGGTTGGTCGTACGATTCTAGTCTGAGCGACAACCAGCTGGACGTACTCAAGGGGGCCATGGACAACGGCTTTGATGGCATCTATGCCATGAGCATCGAGTTCGATATGGGTGGCAGTTACAGAGATCACGCGGCCGAGCTGCGCGCATATGGCAGAAACGCCTCGACCACAGTGGATGGCGTGAAGATTTCCGGTGGCTATGCCGTAAAGCTCTTCTCGTTTGACTCCTCGGGCAACAGGAGCGAGGTGGCAACCCTCTCGCCGACCGTCAATTCGACACTCAACGACGGCAGTGGCAAGTTTGCCTACCTCGACAGTGACTACCTGCAGGAAAACGACACCATGTTCGAGATTCAGGCGGGGAGATGTGGATAATGATGGCGTGGACGAGATCTGCCACCAAGGGACTTCACTGTCGTCTGGCCGGTTGTGGCCAAGCTTGTTGTAGTCGATGCCGTAGGTGGCGAAGCCACTGTTGTCGGCCATGCCCTTCTCGCCGCAGATCACAGGCAGCTTGTTCGCGTTTGCCACCATCGAGATGGTGGACACGCCAGCGGCGATGGGGTCGTCGGCAGCTTCGAGGGCATGGGCGACGCGCTGGCAACGTTTTCAGGCACCCAGCTTCGGGAGACTCCCAACGGGCTTGACCGCATCTGTCTCCTCGGTGGGAGGCGGCTGCCTCTATACCTCCCACTCAAACCGACGCATATCCACTTTTCCACTGGCGAGAAATCCAACGCCTTCTGCCTCGAGCATCTTTCGCTGCTCTTCAGGTCCACCAAAGGCAAACCCTGGGGCAAGGCTCCCGTCTGCAAAGACGACCCTATGGCAGGGCACCCCGCCAGCCAGGCCCGGACTTGAGTGCATGGCAAATCCCACGTAGCGAGCCTTCCGCGGCTCGCCCATCATGCGAGCGACCTGCCCGTAGGTGGCAACCCTTCCGGGTGGAATCTGTCGCACGACACCGTATGCACGCTGGAAGAATCCCTCGTTGTCCATGGGACCCCCTTCGTCTTACAGTTGCTTCCTACTTTGCGAAACCTTGTGCCGCAAGAGATACGATATCGTCCTTCAGCAGCTTGGGCAATTAGCTTGGAGAAGATGTGGCCGCCTATCAGGCAGCCTCCTGGATGTGAGGGAGAAACCCATGCTCATACCCACGCACGGCGGAGACCAAGACAAGGGCATCGGCATGTGGATTGGCATTGCGGTTTTGGTGGCCGTAGCCATCCCCTCCATCGTGTCGCTCTTTGCCGACTCGCCAATCCTCGACTACCTCTTCTAGAGTGCAGCTCCGACTGAGGCCTCGGCACCTTTTGCGACCACCTGGATTCACGAATTGACGGTTGGTGGCAGTTTGAGGCAAATCCTTTATGTGAGATCGAGCTAGTCACAAATCGTTTACCTGCGATTTATCAAATCTCAAAGAGCTTGCTACTCGGGGGTACCGACAAAAACTGCCACCAACCGTAAAAACTTGCCACCCAGCGGCCTGTGCCCCGTCGCCCGAGTCTGACATGAGCCCCCAACGGCACCCTGACGCCTCCGGCCATCGTCGAATGGTGCACATTTACGTTTGGTGGCAGTTTTTCGGGGACGGCCCGAGTATCAGACGATTGCATTTCTGATAAACTGCAGGTCAGCGATTTGCTACATCGACGCACTCACATAAAGGATTTGCCTCAAACTGCCACCAGCCGTCAATTCGCGCTGGGGGCTCGCATCAAGAGCTCACTTTGCCCACTCAGGGCCCACGTGAGGCCGATCATCGCCGATGCGCCCCACCCGTGTGGAGATTTGCAACTTGACGAATATCATATCTGCAGAGACTCCAATCAGGGTATACGCAGGTCAGTACTGTTTCTGACACTCTCCCTGAAAGGAGCATCATGGCTGAGAAAGACCTTCAACTCTATATAAAGAACGGTTGCCCCTACTGCCACAGGGTTCTGCGCTACATGGATGCCAACGGTATCGTGCTACCGCTCCACAACATCGACGAGTCCGAAGAAGATCGCGATCGCCTGGTCGAAGTGGGTGGGAAGCGGCAGGTTCCGTGTCTGTTCATCGACGGTACGGCAATGTATGAATCTGATGACATCATTGCCTACCTCGGCCGCGAGTTCTCGGCGGGCGACGAGGATACCAGCGACAAGGGCGATGCGCCTGCAGCTGGCGCGTCGTGCACTATTGGTGGCGGCTGCTCGTTCTAGGGCGAAGCCACTGCCGGCGCGCCACCGCAAGAGGGTGACGCGCCGGCAGCACTCTTAGGCGGGAGCCCAAGGCGCCTACTCCACCGTTCCGTATACGTTGCCCCATCCATGGGCAGTCACAATACTGTTGAGTTGGTCGCAAAGTCGTCCGCGCTTGTAGTGTCCCGCAGGCAGCAGATCCACGACCTCCATAAGGTCATCGCAGAGGTCATCGATCTCGGCGCGTGACAGCACATCAATCTTTGTCACCGTGCCGGACATGTTATGCGCGTAGAGCTCGTTTACCAGCTGCTGAAGGTCGCCATACTCCTTGGAGCGCAGGCCACCATGGGTGACGCTGCGCGCGGTTTGGTGCCGGTGGCTGTTACTATTTCTCATCATGGTTACACATGGTAGCAGCTGCATTTGGTATGCGAGTCGGCGCGCTATACTTCTTCTGCTCGGAGCCGCATCATTTAGCAACGTTTTCACGAGGAGGGGCCCATGCCCACCGCATACGAGCTCATGTCAGACCAAGACCTTACGCAAGAGATTGCACAGCTCGAGAAGGAGGCGGACCGCCTCCGCTCCCTGGAACTCAAGCTGGACATGGCTCGAGGCAAGCCCAGTCCCGAGCAGACCGCCCTTTCCAAGCCCATGCTCGACGTCCTTAGCTCCTCGACCGAGATGGATGACCAGGGCGTTGCCGTTGACAACTACGGTGCTCCGGATGGCCTTCCCTCTGCGCGCACCCTCGCCGCGCAGATCCTGGACGTCGATCCCAAGAACGTGATCGTGAACGGTTCCTCCAGTCTTAACCTCATGCACGACGTCGTCTGCAATGCCTTCACGCATGGCATCGGCAGCAACAAGCCCTGGAACCAGCAGGGCAAGGTCAAGTTCCTCTGCCCCTCGCCCGGCTACGATCGCCACTTCAAGGTCACGGCTCACTATGGCATCGAGAACATCCCCGTTCCCATGCTTGAGGACGGCCCGGATATGGCAGTGGTGAAGCGCCTGGTCGAGAATGACCCCGCGGTCAAGGGCATCTGGTGCGTCCCCAAGTATGCCAACCCCACCGGCATCACCTACTCCGACGCTGTCGTGCGCAAGTTTGCCGCGCTCACGCCTGCGGCGCCCGACTTCCGCATCTTCTGGGATAACGCCTATGTGGTGCATACCTTTGAGGGTGAGGGCGACCACCTGCTCAACATCTTCGATGCCCTGGCCGAAGCCGGCAAGAGCGACATGGTCTACGAGTTTGGCTCCACGGCCAAGGTGACGTTCCCCAGCTCGGGCATCGCGTTTGTCACCGCAAGCTCCGCCGACATGGCTGAGATCCGCGCAGCCTTCTCGGTGATGCGCGTCTCGCCTGAGAAGGTCTCGCAGTTCGCGCACGTGCGTTTGCTCGAGGACCTCGATGGTATCAAGGTCCACATGGAGAAGCATGCCCAAATCGTGCGCCCGCGCTTCGAGCTGGTGCAGGAGAAGCTCCACGCCGGCCTCGACGGGCTGGATTGCGCTACCTGGAGCAACCCCCACGGCGGATACTTCGTTTCGTTCGACGGCCCCAAGGGCTCGGCCAAGGCAATCGTTGCGATGGCCGCAGGGCTTGGCGTAAAACTCACGCCCGCCGGCGCCACCTGGCCCTACGGTCGCGACCCCGAGGACACCAACATCCGCATTGCCCCCACGTATCCGTCCCTCGAGGACCTCGGCGCTGCGCTCGATGTCTTTGTGCTGGCGGTCAAACTCGTCTCGGCGCGCCTTGCCAAGGCGGAGCGCGAGGGCAAGGCAGAGTAGGCGGTTCGTCCGGCGCAGATTGTTTGGTTCCGTTCGCCAGCCAGTTCGCCGAGAGGAACTACCCATACAATGCTTATATGGCAACGGTCTCCAGAATGTATTTTTCGTTCGGGAAGCCGTTGCATAGCATGGGAGTGGCATTTGGCTTGCGCTCCGACGGTTCCACAGAGTTCTGTAGAATCGGGAAGCGCGCGCATCGCTCGCGTGGGAGGGCCGGATGTGGCTTACATTAAAGAGTCACAAACGGCGCTGCTTGCGGCGTAGTGCGAGAGGGGCGGGCCAGCTCTCGGTTCGTCGGGCGTAGGTCAACACGGAGGGATTTCTCGGGCATGTCGAAGAAGCCAAGCAATAAGGTGCACAAGAAGGGCGCTTCGAAAGGCGCTGTCTCGGCAAGGGCCAAGGGCGGCTCCTCTTCCTCCAGCAAGGGTGGGGCGCAGTCCTCAAGCAACCTCTCCACGCCCACCAAGGTCGTCATTGTCGTCTTTGCCGCTCTCATGGTCGTCTCGCTCATGCTGCCCACGCTCTCTACGGCCTTCTCCAACAACCAGCAGGCCGAGCAGGGCAGCTCCGAGGACTCAAACTCGGACAGCAGCTCGGACTCCACGGATTCAAGCGCGACCGACTCAAGCTCCGTGACCGGCGCAGCTGCCGTCGATGCCAAGTACCAAGACACTGTCTCGGAGCTCGAGTCCAAGCTCGCCTCCGACAACACGAACCTCGCGACCCTGCTCAACCTCGGCCGCAACTACATGCGCTGGGGTGCTTCGGTCCTCTCGGCGTCCTCTTCAGACGATGACACCACCCATGGCAACGAACTGCTCGAGAAGGCCATTGGCTACTACGAGCAGTACCTCGGCCTCAAGGATTCCGACGCAGTGCGCGTGGACATAGCGCTCTGCAAGCTCTACGAGGGCGAGACGAGCGAGGCCATGTCCGATCTTGAGACGCTCACGCAGGACTCGCCCGCATATGCTCCCGCCTGGGCAAACCTCGGCATGGTCCAGGAGTACTCCGGCGACAAGGAATCCGCCAAGGCCTCCTATCAGAACGCCATCGACAATGATCCCAACGACGAGTACGGTGCAAAGTCCTACGCCACGCAGCGCCTGGCCGCGCTCGAGTCCTCGTCGAGCAGTACGACCGACACGTCGACATCCGCGACGCCCTCCTCGTCTTCGGGCGAGACCGGCGCGAAGGGTCTCACGGACACACTAAACAACCTCTCTGGCACCGGATTCTAGGGAAGGGGAACATTCATGAGCATCAACATCTCAACTACACCCATCGAGGGGGGCTGCCGCGTGGCAGTCTCTGGTGAGGTCGACGTCTCCAACGCCTCGGCGCTGCGCGATGTGCTTGACGAGCAGCTCGCCTCTGGCGAGGGGTCGCTCGCAATCGATTTGGCCGACGTGCCCTACATCGACTCCACGGGGATCGGCGTCCTTGTGGGTGCGGCACATCACGCCAAGGAGCAGGGTCGTGCGCTCTCGGTGGAGCGCCCGCAGAGAAACGTCGCGCGCGTACTCTCGCTTTTGGGCGTGGGTGCCGACCTCAACGTTACCGGACAGGAATAGCCGCGTCCCAAGACCCCTCGCTCGTGGGGGAGTGTAGGAATTCGATCCATGCTGGAGGAAACCGATCGTGTTTGGCATTGGAGAGTCAGAGCTCGCTCTCATCCTGCTCTTCGCGTTTCTCATCTTTGGGCCAGACAAGCTGCCTGGGATGGGGCGCACCATCGGCCGCGCGCTGCGGCAGTTCAGAAACGCCCAGGAGGGCTTCACGCAGGTCGTGCAGACCGAGATCGTTGATCCCGCGACCGAGGCCATGAGCGACTCGCCCAAGAAGCCCAACCGTAAGCGCAGCGAAGAGGAGGACGCGGACATCGAGGATTCCGGTGCCCCCAAGTCCACGCCTAAGACCGAGACGTTCGCCGAGCGCAAGAAGCGTCTCGAGGCCGAGCGTGCCGCTGCTGAGAAGGCCAAGGCCAACGCGGCTGCGGTGGCGCCCGAGAAGGCCGCCGCCACCGAAGCTGCGGCGAGCGATGCCGACGCCGATGCCGACATCGCGCCTGCGTCTGCCGAGGCCGCGGCCACGCCCGCAGCAGAGGCGTCCAAGGCGGCGCCCGAGGAACCCAAGCCCACGACGGCCGCCGACCTCTATGCGATGAGCCCCAGGCGTCGTCGCGAGCAGGCCGCTGAGGCTGAGAGGGCCGCGACTACCGACGTGACCCCCGCGACCAGCACCAACGTTTCTGCAGCAAACGGAGAGGAGGCCGGCGAGCAGCAGGCCTAGCGCCCCGCTCCCCATACCACCATGCCCATAGGATCAGCACGCATGCCCATCATGGACCACCTGGGAGAGCTTCGTCGCAGGCTCACCATAATCGTGGTCTCGCTCCTTACGGTGGCGGTCATCGTCTACTTTGCCACCCCCACCCTCATCGACATCATGATCGACCAGATCAGGGAGGCCATGCGCGGTGGTGACCTCTACGTTCTCACCGCGCTCGGCGGCTTTACCATCCGCTTCAAGGTCGCCGTGTTCTTCGCGATGATCATCTGCACACCCATCATCATCTGGGAAGTCATGGCCTTTATCATGCCGGCGCTCAAGCCCAGGGAGCGCAAATGGGTCGTGCCCACGGTGGCAGCCCTTGTCGCCCTGTTCTTTATCGGCATGGTCTTCTGCTACTACGTAATTCAGCCTGCGGCGTTCGGGTGGCTGCTCGACCAGTCCTTCGAGTTTGCGAACAACCTGGCCGACGCCGAGGACTACCTCAACATCTACATGCTGCTCGAGGTCGGCTTTGGCATTGCGTTCGAGCTGCCGCTTGTGATCTTCTACCTCTCGATCCTGCACATCGTGCCGTACAAGACCTTTCGCTCCCAGTGGCGCTACATCTACGTTGGCCTCATGGTGCTTTCGGCCGTTGTCACGCCCGACGCCTCGCCCGTGACCATGGTTCTCATGTTTGCCGCGCTTATCGGCCTGTACGAGGTGGCCCTCGCCATTGCCCGTTACGTCATCATTGCGCGCGACGGCAAGCAGGCCCTCAAGTGGACCCGCGAGGACTACGAGAACGCAGAGCTCGACAAGCTTTAAACTAGGGGAGTTCTGCCGTCACGATGCAAGCGAGGTAATCTCCTTTGATCCTTGTCGTCACCGAGAAGAACGATGCCGCCCAGCAGATCGCGAGGCTCCTCTCAGAGTCTGGCAAGCCCAAGGCGGACAAGGTCTACAACACGCCCATCTACCGCTTTAGGAAAGGCGGAGAGGATTGGGTGACCATAGGCCTGCGCGGCCACATCATGCAGCCGGACTTTCCGCCCGAACTCAAGTTTGACCTTGAGGAGGGCTGGTACGGTCTTACCGCAGAAGGCGAGCACCTCCCGGCAGACGTGCCCGACGGACTGCCACGCCCGCCGTTTGCCACCAAGCGCAAGCCCTTCCTGGTCGACGGCGTCGACATCAAGGGTTGGAAGATCCCGAGCCTGCCGTACCTTGTCTGGGCCCCCATCGAGAAGCTCCCTGCCGAGAAGGAGATCATCCGCTCGCTCAAGAACCTCGCCAAGAAGGCGGACTCTGTGATTATCGGCACGGACTTCGATCGCGAGGGAGAGCTTATCGGCTCGGACGCGCTCAAGCAGATTCTCTCCGTGGCACCGGCCATAGCCGTCTCACGCGCGCGCTACTCGGCCTTCACAAAGGCCGAGATTGACCATGCCTTCGATAACCTTGTGGCACTTGACCAGGACCTCGCCGACGCCGGCGAGAGCCGCCAGCACATCGACCTCATCTGGGGTGCGGTGCTCACGCGCTACCTCACCTGCGTGCGCTTTGGTGGCCTGGGCAACACCCGCTCTGCCGGCCGCGTCCAGACGCCCACGCTTGCCCTGGTTGTCGAGCGCGAGCGTGAGCGCATGGCCTTCGTGCCCGAGGACTACTGGGTTCTCTCGGGCGAGGCCGCCCACGACGGCTCCGACCCGTTCCGCATCACGCACGCCACCGCGCGCTTCTCGGACCACGACGCCGCCCAGGCGGCATACGACCACGTGCAAGGCGCGAATACCGCCAGGGTCACCGCAGTCACCCGCAAGAGCCGTCGCGTGAGCCCGCCGGCGCCCTTTAACACCACGTCCATGCAGGCGGCTGCCGCAGCAGAGGGCATCTCGCCCGCGCGCGCCATGCGCCTTGCCGAGTCGCTCTACATGGACGGTCTCATCTCGTATCCACGCGTGGACAACACCGTCTATCCATCCTCGCTTGACCTACGGGAATGCGTGCGCACGCTCTCCTCGGTGCCGCAATTTGCGCCCACGTGCAAGGCGCTTCTCGGCCAGGGCGCGCTCCATGCGACGCGCGGCAAGCAGGAGACCACCGACCACCCGCCCATCTACCCCACGGGTGCCGCGAATCCTGACAGCCTTCAGCCTGCGGAGTGGAAGCTCTACAACCTCATTGCGCGCCGCTTTTTGGCCACGCTCATGGGGTCGGCTACCATCGCCGGCACGAAGGTCGAGTTTGATGTCGCCGGCGAGCCCTTCGTTGCTACGGGCAACGTCCTTGCCGTGCCGGGATTTCGTGCCATCTATCCCTACGGCCTTAAGAAGGACGACCAGCTGCCTGAACTCAATGAGGGTGACACCTGCGACGTCTTGTCGATGGCGCTCGACGCCAAGCAGACGGAGCCGCCCGCGCGCTACAGCCAGGGCAAGCTCATCCAGGAGATGGAGAGGCGCGGGCTTGGCACCAAGTCCACGCGTGCCTCGATCATCCAGCGCCTCTATGACGTGAAGTACCTTAAGAACGATCCCGCCGAGCCCAGCAAGCTGGGGATGGCCATCATCGATGCGCTCACCAACTACGCGCCGCGCATCACTACGCCCGAGATGACCGCCGAGCTCGAGGGCGACATGACCAAGGTCGCCGAGGGCGCAGACACGCAGGCGCAGGTGGTCGACCACTCGCGTGCGCTTCTCGCCGGCATGATGGACGGGCTTGTCGACCACAAGGACGACCTTTCCGAGGCCATTGCCGACGCCGTCACCGCCGATGCGAAGATTGGCGTGTGTCCCAAGTGCGGTCGCGACCTGGTGGTGAAGACCTCTGCCAAGACGCGCGGGAGCTTTGCGGGATGCATGGGCTGGCCCGACTGCGACGTGACGTATCCACTGCCCAAGGGGCGCGTCGAGCCCATCGAGGGTACGGCAGGCGTGTGCCCGGAGTGCGGAGCGCCACGTGTGAAGGTGCATCCGTTCCGCAACCGCCCGTACGAGACGTGCATCAATCCGGCGTGCCCCACCAACCGCGAGCCTGACATCGTGGTGGGGGAGTGCGGCGCCTGCAAGGCAGCCGGCCGTCACGGAGATCTGGTGGCGCACAAGTCCGAGAAGAGCGGCAAGCGCTTTATCCGCTGCACCAACTATGACGAGTGCGGCACCAGCTATCCGTTGCCGCAGCGTGGCGAGCTGCACGCCACGGGCGAGACGTGCCCCGAGTGCGGCGCCCCCATCGTCGAGGTTGTGACGCAGAGGGGACCGTGGCGCATCTGCGTGAACATGGATTGCCCGAGCAGGGAGAAGAAGGCGGCTGCCAGCGGTGGCGCCCGCGGGCGCAAGGGGGGCTCGAGCCGCGGGAGAGCAACGGGCCGCGGTGGCGCATCCGGCCGCGGTGCGAGCTCCTCTCGGCGCAAGAAGGAGTAAGCTGCTCGGCCTGTTTGGATGCCGCGGTTTTTCGACGTTTAGCCATGGTTAGGCGTCCGGAATCCGCGGCACCGCTATCTTCTCGTGGGAAATCGCCGGTTAAGTGTGGCTAGCCGTTCGCGAAAAACCCAAACGTCGATAATTCACGAGTGGCCCTGCGGGAATGCGTCCTGCGGTGCAAGCCGCCTAATGCCGTCCCCCAGCATTTCGCGCAAATTGCGTCTCACCATGCAAATAATACGTCCGATTGGGCTATTGAAAAATCCTGCAAACAGCCAATCTACCAGCTATTTTATAAAATATAGTTAGTAGGTGCTGACTTTTCGGGCAATTCTTGGTTAGTTAGCCATATACTACTCATGAGTTAGATGCATTGAACTTCGCGGCAGTGACGTCCCATTTGCCGCATCGCGTCGCCGACAGGCACCGCGACACGGCTGATGGGACAGGAAGGAATGCCACTATGACAGTCATGGAGGCCGAGGCGTCGATGGCAGGAGCAGGCTCGTCAGAGGGGATGGGAAAGCCCGTAGTCACGGGGGCGCAGCTTCCTCTCGCCATGGTTTCCAAGGGCGAGACGATCCGCGTCCTCAAGGTTCGCGGTGGCGCTTCGCTACGCCAGCACCTCTCCGAGATGGGATTCGTTGAGGGCGCAGAAGTCAAGGTCGTCTCGCGCGTCAATGGTGACGTGGTCGTGAACGTCAAGGGTGCCACGTTTGGCATTGGTCGCGACATGGCAATGAAGATCGTCACCTGCTAACCGACAAAGCCTATCTGCGAGTCAAGCACGCATATCAGCTGTCACAGCCGGCGCCTGGCGTAGGCGTGGCATGAAGAAAGGGAGAGCATGGAAACCCTGAAAGACGTTCGTGTGGGAGAGACCTGTACGGTTTCGAAGCTCGGTGGCTCTGGCGCCATCAAGCGTCGGATCATGGACATGGGCATCACGAAGGGCACGCGCATCTACGTGCGCAAGGTGGCTCCCCTGGGTGACCCCATCGAAGTCACCATTAGGGGCTACGAGCTGTCGCTGCGCAAGGACGAGGCAAGCTACGTGGAAGTCACGAACGTGGCGTAACGACGCCGTTGCGAGAGGGGGCACTGCCCCCAAATTTCGTGAAAGGAAGTTACCCTTCACTAACAAATATCACCTCCGTGATAACAGTTGGCCGTTACAAGTTCGGTGGCGTGAGAGGCTGCGTAGGCAAATCCCTGGCTACCGAGAAGGACAATACAGGAAGGCAAGGAATGGCAGAGAAGATCGACATAGCCTTGGCTGGCAACCCCAACTGCGGCAAGACCACGCTGTTCAACGAGCTCACGGGTTCGAACGGCTATGTGGGCAACTGGCCGGGCGTCACCGTTGAGAAGAAGGAGGCCGTCTGGAAGAAGGACCAGAACGTTCTCTTCACCGACCTTCCCGGCATCTACTCGCTCTCGCCCTACTCGCCGGAGGAGGTCGTCTCGCGCGACTTCATCATCTCCGGCCGTCCAAGCGCCATCATCGACCTTGTGGACGTCACAAACATCGAGCGCAACCTCTACCTCACAACGCAGATTCTGGAGACGGGCCGCCCGGTGGTGGTTGGCCTCAACATGTGCGACCTGCTCGCGCAGCGCGGCGAGAAGATCGACTCCGAGCGCCTCTCCAAGATGCTCGGCGTGCCGGTAGTCGAGGTCTCCGCACTGCGCTCGAAGAACCTGGACGAGCTCGTCGAGACGGCAGTCAAGGACGGACGTGCCAACAAGGCCGCCCAGGGTGTCAAGTGCTTCTCGGCCGAGGTCGAGAATGCCCTTGACGCCATCGCGGGGGAAATCAAGGACAGCTGCGGCCCTGACCTCTTGCGCTGGTACTCCATCAAGGTCTTCGAGCGCGACTCGGCCGCCATCAAGCCCCTCCACCTCACCGAGGCCCAGCTTGCCTCGATGGAGAAGGTCATCAAGGCCATCGAGGAGGCGCACAACGACGACTCCGAGTCCATCATCACGTCCGAGCGCTACGAGTGGATTGCCACGGTCATGGACGCCTGCGTGGTAAAGGAGCCGGGCAAGCTCACGACGTCCGAGAAGATCGACCGCGTCGTGACCAACCGCATCCTCGGCCTGCCCATCTTCATCGCCATCATGATCGGCGTCTACTGGGTGGCCCTCGTTGCCGTGGGCACGCCCGCTACGGACTGGGTGAACGACAACCTCTTCTCTGACGGCTTCTTTGTGAACCCAAGCGGTCAGGCGGCCTTCGACGAGGCGAACGAGGCCTGGCAGGAGAACCACTACGCCGACCAGATCTCTGGCTACATCGCCGCAGCCGAGGAGGCCGGTGTCGACACCGACGGCGTCCAGGACGCCATCGATGCGGATCCGCAGACGGAAGAGGACGAGCAGACCATCGCAGCCTTCGAGGCGGCAGCCAAGAAGGCCGGCGTCGTGGCGACAGACGTCCCCATCACCGACTCCAACGGCAACTACCTCGACGCCGACGACAACGTCATCACCACGCTTGACGAGGACGGCAACCCGGTTCTCGCCGCCGGCCAGAAGCTCGCCGTACTGCCTTCCGTGACCGCGGCGGACTTCGAGACCGCCCTCGACAACCCCGCGCCCGACCAGCATGACTACGACGGCTTTGTGGATTCCATCCCCAACGCAGTGACTGGCTGGCTCACCGACGCGGGCGCCTCCGACGTGGTCATCTCGCTCGTAGTCGACGGCGTCATCGGCGGCGTGGGCTCGGTTCTCGGCTTCATCCCGCAGATCTTCGTCCTCTTCGTTATCCTGTGCTTCCTCGAGGACTGCGGCTACATGAGCCGCGTGGCCTTCGTCATGGATCGCGTGTTCAGGCGCTTTGGCCTCTCCGGCAAGTCGTTCATCCCCATGATCGTGTCCTCTGGTTGCGGCGTCCCGGGCGTTCTCGCCACGAAGACCATCGAGAACGAGCGCGACCGCCGTATGACCGCCATGCTCACCACGATGATTCCCTGCTCTGCCAAGCTTCCCATCATCGCCCTGGTCATGGGCGTGCTTGCTGGCGGCTCCGATATGTGGTGGGTTGCCCCCATGTTCTACCTCATGGGCATTGCCGCCATCATCCTCTCGGCCGTGATGCTCAAGAAGACGAAGCCCTTCGCGGGCGAGCCCGTCCCGTTTGTGATGGAGCTTCCCGACTACCACCTTCCCAGCGTCAAGAGCTGGGCTCTGCACGTGTGGGAGCGCGTCTCTGCCTACGTCAAGAAGGCTGGTACGATTATCTTCGCAGCTGCCGTGGGCATCTGGGCACTTTCGAACTTTGGCCTTGCCGGCTGGGAAGGCGGCGACGGATCCTTTGGATTCCTGCAGGCCATGGACGGCGCGCCCGACACCTACATGGACTACTCCATCCTCGCCGGCCTTGGCGGCGCCCTGAGCTTCATCTTCATGCCCCTTGGTTTTGGCAACTGGCAGGCCACTGCTTCCACGATCTCGGCGCTCATCGCCAAGGAGAACCTCGTCTCTACGTTCGGCGTCCTCTACGGTCTTGGTGACGCCACCGAGAACTCCGTCACCATGTGGCAGGGCTTCGCTGGCATGTTCACCATCGCGGGCACGCTCCACATCGGCGCCATGTGCGCATTCGTGGCGTTCAACATGCTCTGCGCCCCGTGCTTTGCCGCCATGGGCACCATCCGCAGGCAGATGGACGACCCCAAGTGGTTCTGGTTCGCCATTGGATACGAGTGCGGCTTTGGTTGGGTCGTCGGCCTTCTCATCAACCAGTTCTACGAGCTCTTCGTCTTTGGCAGCTTTGGGTTCTGGACCGTCGTGGCCTTCGTGCTTCTCGCGGGCATTCTCTATCAGCTCTTCCGTCCCATGCCCACGTGGGACGAGAAGGACGAGCACATCCTCGACGACCTTACCGGGGAGGCTGCAGCGTAGGGACAACGCCGCCTTGTAGGTAACGCCTAGCCTGCCCGAGCGGTTTTTCCCAGTGCCGCCGCCGGTGTGCCCTGCGCCCCGGCGGCGTGCGCCTTCTTGGGGGGCACCGGCCTTCTTCCCATCGTTTTCCTCTGGAGGCTGAGATGGACTTGGTTGACGCGGTCGCGTTTGCGGCTCTGGTTGCTGGCGCCTGCATAGGCGTGAGGCTAGCATGTGAGGGGGAATTGAAGTGAGCGCGAACCCGGGGAGCCCAAAGCCCATATCGGGTTCCAGCCTTCCTCAGCCCAAAGATGCCCTGCCGTGCAAAGGCCATGTCCGCAAGGAGTCCACGCGGATGCGGCACGTGAGGGTGGCCCTGCTCGCCCGGCGCGAGATGGTGCGTGATATGTCGTCACCTAAGACGATTCCCACGCTCGCCGCTATCTGCGACACATCTCCTACCGTGCTCAAGCAGGCGTTTCGTGAGACGTTTGGTATGCCAATCTACAGCTGGTACAAGGAGTACCGCGTGCGTCTGGCTGCAGAGACGCTCCTTTCCACAGACGCCTCCATCGCAGAGGTGGCGGCATCTGTGGGGTACTCAAACCCCTCGAAGTTCACCCGCGCGTTCACACAGACTATGGGCGTCACGCCTCGCACCTGGCGAGCGCAGGGCCGGAGGAAGGCCCTGGAATGCAGGCTTCGTTCCACAGACCCTAAGCCATCCTCGCGGGACGCATAGCACCTTCGCCGCCTGCGGCTTTCTCGAGACGCTTCTGGCAGCTAGGGCAGATGCCCGTAAGGATGGTGCTGCTCGTCACGTTTGCGTAGCCAGTGAGGTCCTCGGTCTTCTTGCAGAGGCCCGCATCCGGCGGTAGCGGCACATCAATCACGGTGCCGCACTCAGAGCACACGAGATGTGCGTGGTGGTCCATGCGACGGTCGAAGCGCTCGCCGCCAGGCGCCTTCACCGAGAGAATCTCTCCGGTGTCAGCAAGCAGGTGCAGGTTGCGATAGACGGTTCCACGGCTGATGTGTGCGTCCTGCTCGCGCACGTGCAGGTATATCTCGTCTGCGGTAGGGTGGTCACAGAGACTCTGGACTGCATCAAGCACCAGCTGACGCTGACGCGTATTTCTTCTTTCCATGACAGGCCTCCAGTCACCATCCTACGTCGTAGCCGCCCTGCTTGGGTTTCGAGCATGGTGCATCGAAGTGCAGTAGGCCACGGAAGCGTATTCCTGTTAGGAATAATACTAGGATTACTTCTCAATAACGTCAACAGGTCACTTGTGAGGCTAATACAGGCGAGCATGGCTGTCTAACTATCTGCGGGAATGCGAGAACACGGCAGCATGCGAGGGGTGCTCTGCCAAGCACTGGTCGAAGCTGGGTACGACCCATCGACCCATCTGGATTATTGCGCGCTACTTTGGGGAGCCTCAAAGGCCAACTGGGCAAACGTGTGGCAGGCATGAAACTGCGCGCAATAATTTGGCGATCGAAGGTTGGATGGGGTCCGCACGGCCCTCATCAACAAGGAGATTTGCAATCTCAGCGTTCAGGCTCACCAGAACGCTGACTTCAAGACCATCACCAAGGATGACATCCTCGGCAAGTGGAGCCTGTTCTTCTCCTATCCCGCAGACTTCACCTATGTCTGTTCCACCGAGCTCAAGGAGCTTCAGGAGAACCATGACGGCTTCAAGGCTGAGAACTGCGAGGTCCACTTCGCCTCCCGTAACACCCACTTCGTCCGCAAGGCCTGGCACGACGAGTCCGACCGCATTTCCAAGGTGACCCTACCCCATGCTCGCCGACCCCGCCCATGTGCTGACGGGCCCATTCCTGACTTGCCGAGCTCGGTGGGGGGGACTGAAGATGGGCGACAATGATGCCGAGAACGTCTGCGATGCGGTGGTGATAGGCGGTGGCCCTGCCGGGATTGCCGCCGCACTCTACCTTGCCCGGGCCGTTATCGTGTTCTGGTGGTGGAGAAGGAGCGCTTTGGTGGGCAGATCACTATCACGTCCGAGGTCGTGAACTACCAGGGCGTGCTTGCGTTCGTGGGCTATGCGCCGGCCACCTCACTTGTTGCCGACGTGGCGACGCTCGCGGCGACACCCTCCGTGGCAGGCGGCAACATGAGCGTGCCGTGCCTCGTGGTGGACGACGGTGGCGATGAGCGCGTGAGCCTTAGCAAGAGGGGGCTCTCCGAGATCTCTCGCTCGTGGGGTAGACGGGCAGAAGGCCTGGTCGGCCTCCTGGCGGCCCGTATTGGTGGGGCGCCACATCTCTCATGCGATGCTGCTGTGCAAGCGCGCCCTGCGGTGCCATCGCGTCACCACCTGCACACCTGCTAACCCACCAGCGACATCACGTTGATGGCGGTCACCTCCACGCCCGTTGCCACGAGCAGCACATTGGTGAGGGCGGTGTTGGCATACTTCCCCATGACGCGCCTTGAGCCTGTAAGGCTGATCTGCGTGAAGATGGTGATGGGGAGCTGCAGGGAGAGCAGCGCCTGCGAGAGCACCAGCCCCTGGAAGGTGTCCTCGACGAGAAGACACGCGAGGGCAGCCACGGCCAGGCAGGCAAGCACGCCTACGGAGGAGTGACGGTCATGGATGTCGTACTCCTCGCCAAACATTCCGGCGCTGATGGTGCCGGCCGCCATGCCAGCGGTGACGGAAGACGAGAGGCCCGCCAGAAGGAGCGCCACGGCAAAGATCACGGTGGCTGCCTGTCCCAGAATCGGCGTGAGCGTGGCTGCGGCAACGGAGAGGTCATCCACAACTATGCCACGCGCGAAGAAGGTGGTCGCTGCGAGAATCACCATCGAGGAGTTGATCGCCCAGCCCACGCCCATCGAGAAGAGCGTGTCGAAAAGCTCATAGCGCAGGCGCTCGCGAATCTTCTCGTCGCCTTGCCTCTCGTAGTGAACGCTCTGGATGACCTCGGAGTGCAAGAAGAGGTTGTGCGGCATGACCACGGCGCCCAGCACGCTCATCACAATGGCGGCCGACCCCACCGGGAAGCTCGGTTGGACCCACGAGATTGCGGCCTGGGGCCAGTCGACGCCCACGAGGGCGAGTTCCGCGAGAAACGCAAGGCCAATGAGCGAGACAAACGCGATGATCCATCGTTCGATGCGCTGATACGAGTTGGTTGCGAGCATCGCAATCGAGACCACGGCCACGATGATGGATCCCACGCGCACAGGCAGCCCAAAGAGCATCTGGAGCGCTATGGCCCCACCGAGGACCTCGGCCATTGCCGTGGCCACCGTGGCGAGATACGCCGTTCCGAGAATCGTGGTGCCAAGCCAGTGGGGCAGGTGCTTGTGGGTGGCCTCGGCCAGGCACTCGCCGGTGGCGATTCCCAGGTGCGCGGCGTTGTGCTGCAGAAGGATGAGCATCAGGGTCGAGAGTGTGACCACCCACAGGAGCCCATAGCCAAACTGCGAACCGGCCGCCATGTTCGAAGCCCAGTTGCCTGGGTCGATGAAGCCTACCGTGACGAGCAGGCCAGGGCCAATGTGCCTGAGAATCTCCAGGCCACCGTGGCCCCCGGTTCGCTCGCCGCCATATGCTTTGGTAATGCTCTCTCTTAGGTTCATTGGTACTCCAAGGCATCATGGGGCGCCGCGCTTGATGTGCCCATGCATGACGCCCAGAGAATGTCGTACAGTTGGTGGCACTATACCCCTTGGGAGCACTAAATGCGAGACTGAGTCGCAATAAGCTCACGACTCGCGATGATTGCCCGGGATCGTGAGCGTTCTCAGCGGGATTTCTTCTCGTGCGGAACCGCTACTTTTTGAGATAGGGCCGAGTGTTCGCCGCAGCGATGGCAAACGTCGAGAGGTTATGCAGGTACGCGGCGGTGCTTATCGTAAGCGCACCCGCCACGCCAAGCGCGATGAGCGCCGAGTTGAAGGTCACGATGAAGCGATAGCCTGCGTGGATGCGCTCCATGGTCCTCTGTGAGACCTGCCTCATGGTGACGAGAGACTCAAGCGTGCTGTCGAGCACCGAGACGTCCGCGACGACGCGCGCTATGTCGCTTGCGTCGGACATGGCCACCGAGACGTCGGCCGCGGCAAGTGCGGGAGAGTCGTTGATGCCGTCGCCGACCATGATGGCCTTGTGGCCACCCTTACGAAGACGCTGCACGTAGTCACTCTTGTGCTCGGGAAGCACCTGCGCATGGTAGGAGTCAAGCCCCAGGCTCTCGGCAACGGCGCGTGCGGAGGCCTCAGAGTCTCCGGTGAGCATGACGACCTTCTCGATGCCCAGGCCGCGCAGCGCGCGAATCACTTTGGCGGCCTCCGGGCGTACGGGGTCGGAGATGCAGAACGCTGCCGTAAGCACCTTACTCACGGCCATGTAGATCACCGATGCGGTGGGCGCCTCGCGCTCCACCAGCTCCTCGAGGCCCTCAGGTGCCTCTACGCCCTCGTCCTCGAAGACAAGGTGGTACGAGCCAATGCACACCGGGCGTCCGCCGACCATGGTGTCGATGCCGTGGGCCACCACGTAGTTCACGCTGGCGTGAAGCTCGTGCTCGTGGTTCAGGTCGCGCCTGCGCGCGCCGTCGACGATGGCGCGGGCCATGCTGTGCGGGAAGTGCTCCTCGATGCAGGCCGCATAGGTAAGCGCCTCGTCCTCATCGGCACCGTTAAAGGCAATGACCCTCTCGAGTGTGGGCTTTGCGTGGGTGAGCGTGCCGGTCTTGTCGAAGACGATGGTGTCGGCGTCGGCGAGCGCCTCGAGGTACTTGCCGCCCTTGACCACGATGTCGTTCGCGTATGCCTCGTTCATGGCGCTCATCACGGCAATGGGCGTGGAGAGGCGTATGGCGCAGGAGTAGTCCACCATGAGCACGACCATGGCCTTGGCAATCTGCCCCGTGATGCCCCAGATGGCGAAGAAGGCGAGATAGCTGTAGGGGACAAGGGAGTCGGCCAAGTGCTCGGCCTTGCTCTGCGCCCCTGCCTTGAGGTCGCTCGAGCCCTGTACCATGTCAACAATCTGGTCGATGCGCGCGCGTCCCGGAGGGGTTGTCACGCGCACGCGCAGGTCACCGTCTTCGAGGGCGGTTCCCGCGTAGACCATGGAGCCGGGGCCCTTGTGAACCCGGCGCGACTCGCCGGTCATGGACGACTCGTCGAGCTCGCCCTCCCCGAGCGTCACCTCTCCGTCGACGGGCAAGACCGAGCCCGCGAGGAGGTGCAGCTCCATGCCTCGCTCCACGCGGTCGATGGGGGTGGCCACGTCCTCGCCGTCAACGACGGCCCAGACCTTCTCGGGACGTGTGACAAGCCCTTGTCCAAGTGCAAGGCGCACGCGTCTCTCGACGTGGGCCTGCATGGCGTCGGAGAGCGTGATGAGCATCATGACCGTGCTCGCGTCCGAGAGGCAGCCGCGTGCGATTGACGCGACGACTGCCGTGGCGTCGAGCACCTCGACCGTAAGGCCGTGCGAGAAGAGCTGCTTGAGCCCTCTCGTCACAAATCCCACCGCCCTGAACACGGTGTAGGCTACCGCCAATGGGGCGGGCAGGATGAGGGCGCGCGCAACGTGCCACCCCACAATCCCCGCCACCTCCATGTGGAAGCGGTTGTCCTCCATCGCGGTCTGGACCTCGATGGGAATGGCTAGGTCGCTCTCCTCCAGGCGGGGAAGGGCGCACACGTCGAGCGCACGCATGGCGTCGAGAACCGCTTGGCGCGCATCTGGCGAGAAGGTCACGAGTATCGAGCCGTTCGCCGGATGGGCCTCCGCGTGACGCACGCCGTCCACCTGGAGGAGGGCGACCGAGACCCCACGGGCCTCGTCGTCATCAATCACCTGGGCGCCACAGCGTAGTCGCAGGCGGCCGGGTATGTCGGATGCGATTGTGAAGAACATGGGGTCTCGTCGCCTCGCTACCTTTGAACTACTTCCCTGCGCCTGCCGCGTCGACCTTCTCGGTCGCCTCCCTGCGAATCTGGGGTTCGAGCTCGGAGAGACGGTCCTTCACTGCGGCGTCGATCTTTGCGTGGCGACGGGCCTCGGCGCGGCAGTCATCCGCGTCATCGGCAATGCTCTGGGTCTCGGCGCTCACGGCATCCGCAACCGCCATACAGCCGCTGGTCACGGCAACGGCGCCCCTGTGGAGAAGCCCGCTTTGAGCCAGCCCTGCTACGGCACCAGCCGCCGCAGCGCCGCCTGCGAAGAGCCAGAAGTGATGTGCTGCCATGGTTGTTCCTTTCCCTTGACATCCGGCCGCTTGTCTGCGACACCTCATGAGAACATCAGCCTTGTGCAAGACGCACTCAACCCCAAACGGACCAATGAGCCCAAACAGACCGATTACAGTGCCGAATACAGAGAAACTTCCAGTTAGATGGGGATAACATGCATCCGTTCAAATGGGCTGTAGCCATGTGGCAAGCTGTGAGTAAACTATGGCTAACTATTGGTGCTGCGATGGCGCAGGTCGGGCGAGACCCGCATGTTGCCGCAGGATGAGTTGGGAGCTGTCGTTGAGTGACGAGGTTGTTATGGACGTCCGTGCGGACACGACGGAGCTTGACGGGTGTTCGGAGGAAGAGTGCCGGGCCTGCGTGAGCCTTGCAAAGACGCTCGTCTCGGCTGCGGCTGGAGTGATAGCCGGTGCAAAGCCGGCGGCGCTCTTCACGCTGAGGCCAGACGTCGCCGTGTGCCCGGGGGTCGCGCGCTCTGCCCTGTGTGCCTTCTCGCGCTACCTGCGCTCTCGGAGCGTTGAGGTTACGGGCATTTCATGGGTCCATGGGAGGTTTGCGGTCCTCGTGTGGCGCCCGGACATGGTGGGCGCGGTGCTTTGCGACCCCGAGCGCATGGCGTTCTTGCGTGCACATGGGCTACCCGTGGAAGGCCCCCATCGCCTTGTGGGCGAAGCTGCAAGGAGGCTTGCACGCTACTACCGCTCGCGGAGCGAGACGGCACCCAAGGAGGCGCCATCCAAGGCGCCCTTCCCGCACGAGATAGGGCTCATCCTGGGTTATCCGCTCGAGGACGTTATGGGCTTCGTGGAGGGTCGCAAGGAGACCTGCCGGGGCCTATGGCGCGCCTACGGGGATGCGGACGCCGCACGCGAGCGCTTTGCCCGTCTCGCCAAGCAAGAGGCCCAATGTCGCCACAGCTTTGAGCGGGGTGCCGCGTTTGGCGCGCTGCTCGCGTGACGCGTGGGCCCGGGTAAACGGGCCTTTCCAGCAACCGCCATGTCCGGCGGCCGCGCAGATGGCAACCATGCCCGCGTGTTTCGCGCGGGCTCCAAACACGACCAAGGAGGTCTTTCATGAGCAGGGTTGCGGTGGTTTATTGGACGATGAGCGGCAACACCGAGGCCATGGCAAATGCCGTGGCCGAGGGTGCTGGCACCGAGGCAATCGAGGTCTCGGACTTCTCTGCCAGCCAGGTGGCAGACTACGACGCCTTTGCGTTTGGCTGCCCCGCCATGGGCTCTGAGGAGCTCGATCCGGACTTCGAGGCCGTCTGGAACGACTGCGTTCCCGTGTTTGGCGACAAGCCCGTGGCTCTCTTTGGCTCATATGACTGGGGCGGCGGCGAGTGGATGAACATCTGGTCCGACGCCGCGCGTGAGGCAGGCGTAAACGTTGCCGACACGCTGACGCAGCACCTCGAGGTCGATGACGAGGGCCTTGTGGCGTGCAAGGCGCTGGGCGAGAAGCTCGCGCGGTAGCCGTTCGAAGGCGTGGGGATGCAGGACGTGGCTGCGCTGCTGCATCCCCCACGCCTTCCCCGCACACGCGGACGTGCCCCTTCCGCTACCATCACAGCGTGTGGTTTTCTGTGCAAGGGGGGGCGCCATGACACTGCAGCAACTGCGTTACGTTGTCGAGGTCGCAACGGCTGGTTCGATTACTGCCGCCTCGGCAACGCTCTTCATAGCCCAGCCATCTCTCTCCAAGGCGATCGCCGAGCTTGAGGCCGAGATGGGCATCACCATCTTCGAGCGCTCGAGCAAGGGGGTTGTCCCTACCGAGGACGGCACGCGCTTTCTCTCCTATGCGCGCCAGGTGATCGAGCAGGCCGACCTTCTCGAGGCGCAGTACAAGCACGGTGCCCCGGTCCGTCGTGTCTTCGGCGTGTCGAGCCAGCACTACGCATTCGTGGTCAACGCCTTTGCCGAGCTGGTGCGCGAGTACGGCGAGAGCCGCTACGAGTTTAGCCTGCGCGAGGGAACCACCTTCGGCACCATCGAGGACGTGCGTCTTCAGCGCTCTGAGCTGGGCGTCCTTTATAGGAATTCCTTCAATCGCGAAGTGCTCTCCAGTGCCATCCGCGACGCCGAGCTGCGTTTCGAGCCGCTCTTCGAGGCGCGCGAACACGTCTTCGTGAGCAGGGAGAACCCGCTTGCCAGGCGCACCTCCGTCACCCTTCAGGACCTCGCGCCCTACCCACGCCTCTCCTACGACCAGGGGTCGCGCAACTCGTTCTACTTTGCCGAGGAGCCCCACATTGTCGAGCCCGTGGACAAGGCCGTTGTGGTCACCGATCGCGCGACCCTCTTTAACCTGCTCATAGGGCTTGACGGCTACACCATTGCGTCTGGCATCCTGAGCAAGGACCTGAACGGCGGGAACATCGTGTCCGTGCCGCTTGAAGACGGTGGCGTGATGGAGTTGGGCTACATCCACCAGCCGCGCAGGCCCCTCTCGCCCATTGCCGAGAGCTACCTTGCGCACCTGCGCGGATACGTGAAGGTCTACCTCGGGCACTTGGGCGGGGAGGGTGACGAAGCGCTATCGAGCTAATCTATAACGAGCTATAGGCTATGCAGAGTAGTCGTGCTACATCTTGGTCTCATAGCTTCAGGCTATCTCTATCGATAGCATATCGATACTTCCTCGCCGCTTCGAGAACCGCCACCATCTCTTACGTGAAGACCACAGCCGTTGGCGCTTGCGTGCTGGATAAGAGAAGAGGTTCCCATGAGCATCCCCTACGACAAGAAGACCCCGCACCGCTTCGACGTTGTTGGCAGCTTCCTGCGTCCCGAGCGCCTGAAGCGGGCCCGCATTGACTGGAAGGCCGGGCGCATCTCGGCCGAGGAGCTTGCCGCCGTCGAGGACGAGTGCATCCGTGACCTGGTGGAAAAGGAGAAGGCCGCCGGCCTTGGCGTGATCACCGACGGCGAGTTCCGTCGCGAAACCTGGCACCTCGACTTTATGTGGGCATTTGGGGGCGTGGACCATCAGCCCACCAAGGAGGGCCTGCCCTTCCACGACGAGGCGGCCAAGATCGACGACACCTACCTTGTGGGCAAAGTTGCCTATCGCGACAGCCATCCCTTCATCGACCACTTCCGCTTTGTCCAGGCGCTCGAGGACGAGAGGTGCGTGGCCAAGCTCACCATCCCGGCACCCGCCCAGTTCTTCGAGCAGTTTGCCATGCCCTTCAACCTGGAGGGCACAAGGCGCCACTACGCCAGCAACGAGGAGCTGGCAGACGATATCGTTGCCGCGTACAAGGCCTTCATTGCCGACGTCTATGCCGCCGGCTGTAGGGACCTCCAGTTCGACGACTGTTCGTGGGGCATGGTCGTCGACCCGCACGCAAAGCAGTTCTTTGGCGTCGATTCCGCAGGTCTTGAGCGCGTGAAGGAAGACCTGCTCGACGTTAACAACCGTGCGCTTGAGGGACGCCCTGCCGACCTTACGGTGAGCACCCACGTGTGCCGTGGCAACTTTCACTCCACCTGGGCGTGCGAGGGCGGCTACGACGACGTGGCCGACTTCCTCCTCGCCTGCGAGAACGTCGACGCCTTCTTCCTCGAGTTTGACGACGCGCGTTCCGGCGGCTTCGAGCCCCTGGCCAAGGTGCCTGCAGGCAAGAAGGTGGTTCTCGGCCTCGTGACCACCAAGTCGCCCGTGCTGGAGAGCAAGGGGTCCGTGGTTGGGCGCATCCGCGAGGCGGAGCACTACGTGCCGCTGGAAAGCCTCTGCCTCTCTCCGCAGTGCGGCTTTGCCTCGTGCGAGATTGGCAACAAGCTCACGGAGGACGAGCAGTGGGCAAAGGTTCGCCTGGTGCGCGAGGTGGCCGAGGAGGTTTGGGGGTAGGGTGCCCGTTGGGTCCGGCGCTCCGGCGCCGGACCCGGGGACCTAATGACAAGTTCGCGGTTTTTGCGACTCACAAAAATAATCGCGAAATCTTGCAATTTGCCGTCGACATAGAGTTAGTTATGGTGTACTCTATGTTCAAGAGTTAAGGCAAGTTAACTCCACGTGAGGTCTTTTCCAAGCGTATGCGACTGCAGCGCAAGGGAAGGAAAGCCGTTGACTCCCGCCGAAATGCCCGGACCCTCTCCCCGGACAAGTCGGCAACACAAGTGCCGCCGACGTTCCCCTTTCTTGCGTCGGCGGCGCGTTTGTGTCGCGGCACCTCCGCTCGGTGCGGCCCCCACGCTGCGTCTATGGGTTTTCTGCGGTCGAGCAACACTTGGGCATTGTGGGGTATGCACAGCTTCCATATGGGTATACACAAAAAGTAAGTAGCAGTAAACTTCAGTACGGCACATGAGAGAGCCGGGACAGCGGGGACAGTGGCCTGACGTCTCGGCAACCACAGGAAGGTGGTAACCATGAGTGCAATCGAGAAGGTCCATGCACGCGAGGTCCTAGACTCCCGCGGCAACCCTACCGTCGAGGCCGAGGTCATGCTCGCCGATGGTAGCTTTGGCAGGGCAATCGTCCCCTCCGGCGCCTCTACCGGCGAGTTCGAGGCTGTTGAGCTTCGCGATGGCGACGCAGGCCGCTACCAGGGCAAGGGTGTCGAGAATGCCGTTGCCCATGTGAACGACGAGGCGCACGAGGCCGTTCTCGGCCTTGATGCCCGTGACCAGCGCGCTGTTGACGCGGCCCTCATCGCCGCGGATGGCACGCCCAACAAGGGTCGCCTGGGTGCCAACGCAATTCTCGGCGTGAGCCTAGCCACCGCTCGTGCGGCAGCGGCGTCGGCGGGGCTTCCGCTCTACGCCTACTTGGGCGGTCCCAACGCCCACACGCTGCCCACGCCCATGATGAACATCCTGAACGGTGGCGTGCACGCCGACAACAACGTGGACTTCCAGGAGTTCATGATCATGCCCGTGGGTGCCCCTGACTTCCGCACCGCCCTTCGCTGGTCGGCTGAGGTCTACCACACCCTGAAGGGCGTCCTCAAGGACGCGGGCCTCTCCACTGGCGTGGGTGACGAAGGCGGCTTTGCGCCCGACCTCAAGACCAACGCCGAGCCCTTCGAGTACCTCATGAAGGCTGTCGAGAAGGCCGGCTTCAAGCCTGGCGACGACTTCGTCTTTGCCATGGATCCCGCGACGAGCGAGTTCTACGATGCCGCCACGGGCACCTATGTCCTCAAGGGCGAGGGCCGCACGCTCACCAGCGCCCAGATGGTCGACTACTGGGACAAGCTGGTCTCCACGTATCCAATCATCTCCATCGAGGATGGCCTGGCCGAGGAGGACTGGGACGGCTGGCGTCAGCTCACTGCACGCCTGGGTTCCCGCGTGCAGCTCGTGGGCGATGACCTCTTTGTCACCAACACCGCCCGCCTGCGTCGCGGCATCGAGCTTGGTGCGGCAAACGCGCTGCTCGTGAAGGTCAACCAGATTGGCACCCTCACCGAGACGCTCGAGGCCATGCAGACCGCTCAGCGCGCTCGCTACACCACGATCGTCTCGCACCGCTCGGGCGAGACCGAGGACACCACGATTGCCGACCTGGCCGTGGCAACCAACGCCGGCCAGATCAAGACCGGCGCCCCCGCGCGCTCCGACCGCGTGGCCAAGTACAACCAACTGCTTCGCATCGAGGAGGAGCTGGGGTCCTCGGCCGAGTACGCAGGTCGTTCGGCGTTCTACAACATCGCGCGCGCGTAAGGCCTCCCGACCGCATAACTCTATGCGGTCGTCTGGTAATGAACGGGGCGAGCGGCACGGGAGGGTGAACTCCCGTGCCGCTGTTTCTTTGTTGGCCGTGGTGTTCTAGTCGCTAACGTCCGTATCCAGCGTTGCACATACGGTGTAGTTGGGAAAGGCCTTTTCGACCTCGCGTACGATCTGGTGGTACTCACCTATGCGGTCCGGCGCCTCGAAACCGATGATCACATCGAACTCAAGGAGGTGGCGGGTCTCGTCCACGTGGAAGCCGTGGAACTGCAGCACGTGGTCATGTGACATCACGATGCGCTTCACACGTCGACGCATGTCAGAGGCGTTCCGGCTGGTGCTTCTCGAGTAGATGCCCACGGCTGCGACGATGACCTGCCCGTCGGTGCGCTGGTAGACGCGCTCCTGCGTACGTCGGGCGAGTTCATCAATGACCTCTGCCGAGGTTGTGTCGGGCACCTCCACGTGGAGCGACCCCACAAGGCGCTCGGGGCCATAGCTGTGAAGCACCAGGTCGTAGACGCCAAGTACGGTTGGGTCCTCGGCCACGATGGTCTTGACCTTCTCGGCCAGTCCTGCCGACACGCGCTCGCCGAGGATTTGCCCAAGCGTCTGGGAGAGCATCTCGAGGCCCGCCTTCACGATGAAGGTGGAGATGACCATGCCAACCCAGGCCTCAAGTGAGATGCCCCACACGAGGTAGGCGATGGCAGCCCCCAACGTGGAGGCCGAAAGCACGGCATCGGAGAGCGCGTCTTGTCCCGAGGCCACGAGCGAACCTGCATTGACGCGATGCCCAACTGCCTGCACGTGGCGTCCGAGCAGGACCTTTGCGAGTACGCTAGCGCTGACAACCACCAGTGCCGCGGCAGAATAGTCTGGTGCTTCGGGCGAGATGACCTTGTCCACGGACTCGACTGCCGAGGTCACACCTGCATATAGCACGATGATTGCGATGACTGTGGCCGTGAGGTATTCGATGCGCCCATAGCCCATGGGGTGCTTTTTGTCGGGCGCGCGGCTGGCGAGCTTGGTGCCCACAATCGTGATGACCGAGGACAGCGCATCGGAGAGGTTGTTCACGGCATCGAGTGTGATGGCGATGGAGTTGGAGAGAATCCCCGCCGCAGCCTTGAGCGCTGCGAGCGACGCGTTTGTCACGATACCCAGGATGCTTGTGCGTACGATGGTGGTTTCACGGGTGGTCTGCGGCAGGGGGTTGGGTGTGTCCGTTTCGGCGTCCTTCGTCGCTGCGGAGCCGGTCATGCTTCATTTCCTTCTTTCTCAACCTGCCCGCGTGCGTTCTCGAGGACCTTTGCAAGCAGCCGTTTGAGCTCTGTGACCTCGTCCTTTGTGAGGGACAGGCGACATGCCAGCGCAAGGGGCACCTCAGCTGCACGGTTGCGTAGCTGAGAGCCCTTGGGTGTGAGACTCACCTCGAGGACGCGGGCGTCATCGGCGTTCCGCTGACGGGTTACGTAGCCATGGTCCTCGAGCTTCTTTAGGACCGGCGTGAGCGTGCCGGAGTCCAGGTAGAGCCGCTCGCCGAGGCGGCTCACGGTTACGGAGTGCTCCTCCCAGAGGACCATCATGCAGAGGTACTGCGTGTAGGTGAGGCCGAGGGGCCCAAGAAGCGGCTTGTAGCTGCGGACGACTTCCTTCGAGCACGCATAGAGCGGAAAGCACAGCTGGTTGTCTAGACGCAGGAGCTCTGTGGGGGAGGCCTGCGTGTGAGGGTGGGCTACCACTAGAGCTGCTCCACGATTGCGCGCTCGACCTCGGCCATATCGGCGGTGGGCTCGAAGCGGGCCACGAGGTGGCCGTTGCGGTCGATGAGGAACTTGGTGAAGTTCCACATGATGTAGGCCTTGTCGCCAAACTTCTTGTTGTTGGCCTTTGCGAACTTGTCGAGGGCGGCCGCCTTGGGGCTGCCGCCAAAGCCCTGGAACGGGCGCTCGGTTGCAAGCGCGGCAAAGAGTGGGTCGGCGGTGTCGCCGTTTACGTCGAGCTTCTTGAAGCGGGGGAACTCGGTGTTGAATCTGAGCGAGCAGAACTGGTTGATCTCGTCATCGGACTCGGGTGCCTGACCGGCGAACTGGTTGCAGGGGAAGTCCAGGATTTCGAGCCCTTGGTTGTGGTGGGCGGCATAGATGCGCTCGAGGTCCTCGTACTGGGGCGTAAAGCCGCAGCCGGTTGCCGTGTTCACGACAAGCAGGACCTTGCCGGCGTAGGTGCTCAGGGGGACGGTATTGCCGTTCTGTGCTGTGACGGAAAAGTCAAGATAGTTGGTGGCGCTCTCGAATGCCATATCTGCTCCTATCTTCAAGTCGTTGCATCTGAGAGCCGGATACCGGATGCTTTGATGCA